>CAYTYG010000173.1:1853-6892 GCA_964441515.1 uncultured Treponema sp. | reverse complement strand
CCCACTGGTGGATCGCCAGGGGCAGGACCTCCTCCTGGCCGTGGCCGTTGACGAAAATCTGCTTGCGGAAGCCCATGTTCCAGAGCCCCGTGATGATGGCCCGCATGTTCGCCAGGAGGACGTCCTCGGGAACGACGACGGTTCCCGGCATGCCCATGTGGTTGTAGGGGTGCGAGCCGTACCAGATGGGCTCGGCGATGGTGCAGCCCATCTTCATGGCCACCTGCTCGACCATTCGCGTGACCAGGAAGGTGTCCTCGCCCAGGGGCTGGGCGGCCCCGTGGCATTCCGTGCTGCCCACGGGAATGATGATCAGGTCGTTCGTCTTGAGCCGCTCGTTGATCTGGGTCATGTTCATGGTCTGCAGGTAAAGCCCGTTTGGGCTCTCCATGTGACCGCCGGCGGGTGGCAGCTGCCACTTTCCCATTGTCTTCTCTCCTTTCGTCCGGTCCGGCTGTTGCCGGGAGCCCTCCTTCCGGGCGACAGGGGGATAAACTCCCGAAGGACCGGGTGCCGGACCACGACGGGCCGACTCCCCTTCGACTGGTAACAATCCCGGTCAACGCGTATCGGCGACGCCGATGGCTCTAATATACCATACCGTTGCCACCCGGTGTTAAAAAAGTTTGAATGCGATAAAAATAACACCGGTAGAATGTTGCGGACTCTACAAGCGAAACTCCGGGAAACGAGCCACCGGGATTGCTAGGCTGACGCCAAACTGCGTAGGCAGGTTGTCGGCAGCCTGTTAGTCCAGCTCCGCGAGATCCCTTTTCAGCACCGGGTTGTCGGGAAGGCGGCGGAGGGCCTCCTCGATCACCCTGCGGGCGGCCGCGTAGTCCCGGGCGTTGTAGCGCTCCGCGAAGCGGTTGTGCGCGTCCGCCGCGAAGTTGTAGGAGGCCGTCCGGACCAGCTCCTCGAGCCGGGGGCCGGGGCCTGCGGTCTCCCGTACGGCCAGGGCCAGGGATAGGGCCCCGGACCAGTCGCGGCGGTTCGTGAGCTCCGCGGCCGCGTTGAACGCGGCGTCCGCCAGGAATGCCGAGGCGTCGGCCCCCGGGAAGGCCGCGGCCCTGTCCACCGCCATGCGGAGGACCTCGAGGTGGCGCCCGGCGCGCTGGAGGTCCACGGCCCGGTTGTGCAGGATCAGGCCTACGAGCTCCTTCTCGGTGATGGTCCTGCGCCGGGTGTAGTCCCCGGGCGGTATATAGACGAATCTCGTTGTCTTGGTAAAGGAGCTCTTGAACTTCTTGCTGGTCCCGGGATCGAAGCCGAAGGGGTTCGTGGTCTCCACGTCTATGTCCCGCCCGGGAACGGCCAGTACGCAGAAGGCGTGGTCCGGGGTCTGCACGCCCTTGATGTCCAGGACGAGCACCCGGGCCGCGATGAGGTAGACGACCGCGGAGGAGACGCAGTTGTATTCCCCCGTGTCGATCAACCCGTCCACGGTCGTTGCGTCCTCCCTGTAGGTCTTGAAGAGCCCCCGGTGAAGGAACGGGAGGATGGCCTCCCCCCGGAGGGCGGGGTCCTCCAGGCGGGCGGCCTTCTCGCGTAGGGGCTCGAAGGCCCTCCGGAGCCTGTCGGTGTAGTATTCCATGCGCTCGGCGGGAACCCCGGAGGCCAAAAGGGCGGCTTCCACGAGCACCCGGGTGGGCATGGGGATAGGAGTCCTTCCTATCGCCTCGTACCGGGGGTCCGGCCGGAGGAAGGCCGCCCAGTCCTCCGGGCCGGCCTGCGCGCCCGGGGCCGTTTGGGCTTGCGCCGCGGCCGTGACGATCAGGAGCGCCCCCAGGGCCGCCAGGAGAGAGAATCGGAAGCGGGAAACCCTCATGGATGGAAGTATAGAGCGCGGCCCGGGCCGGAACAAGGGCGCGGGGGACTCTTGCAATACGGGAGCCGGAGTATAGAATTAGTAGGACGAAGGAGGAGAAGATGCCCGCGAAGAAAGGCGCCCATATCATGCCCTCCCCCGAAAAGATGAAGGAAGAGATCCGGAAAATGGCGCAGCGCATCTATTCGGAGCGGAAGAGCAAGCATCTCCCCGGGGACGAACTCTCGGATTGGCTGGCCGCGGAGGCGAAGGTCAAGGAGAAGCGCGCGCAGTAAGCGGCCCCGCGCCGGAAAAAAACGACTCGATACCCGCAATTCCCCTCTGCCCGGGGGAAGCGATGTCGTCGGCCCCTCTTCCGGAAACCGGGGTATTTCCCGGTCAGAACGTCGGCCTCAAGGCCCGCTCGTGCCGGAACCGGAAAAGTAGATCGAGAAAGGCCCTGTCCTTCATGGGGGGGCCGTCGAACCGGAAGAGGTGGCTTGGGCAGCCGCAGTCCGACGAGCCGAAGCCCGGGACGCCTTGGCCGCCTATCCGGCCCAGGGCCTGGGCCATCTCGCATTCCAGGTTGTCGTAGGATGCCACGGGAAGGGCCCGGACCCCGCGCGTCCGGGGCGCCAGGTAGTCGATGTGCCAATGGAGGCGCTTTCCCGTCTTTCGCAGGTGCCGCGCAACCCTCCGGGAGAGGCCTCGCCGGGCGGAGCCCGAGTAGACGTACCATCCCGGCGGGAAGGGTATGCTGCCCAAACAGCCCACGACCACCTCCGCCGGCTGGGGGATCTCCAGCAAAAGGAGGTAGCTTCCCCGGTCCTCCCGGGCCAGCTCCGTGTGCCCCAGGTCCATGGGGATCTCCCCGGGCAGGAGCCGGACTCCGCCGTCCTCGAAGGCCTCCAGGGCCACCGCCCGGAGGTCCAGGATCGGGGACAGGTCGCCCAGGGCGGCGGCGAAGGCGGGATCCGTGTGAAGGTTCGGGATAAAAACCTTCGGGTTGCCGTGGAGTATCAGGAACAGCACATGGCAGGACCATCCCTCCCGGGCCAGGACCGCGAGCTCCCGGAGGTGCCGCAGGGCCCGGGCGCTCGGCGCGTCCGGGAACATGGCCACCCGCCGCTCCACCAGGGAGCAGGCCTTTACCTCGACCAGATGGGACCCGCCCCCGGGGTCCTCGAATCGGAAATCGAAGCGGGAGCCCCCGATCCTGTACTCGGGGCGCATCCCCGAGGCCCCGGGAAATAGGCGGGGCAGGACCAGGGCCCGGGCCGCCCCGTTGGCCCGGGCGGAATAGAGAGGAACGACGCCTCCTCCGTACAGGGCCCCGACCGCCGTCCAGGCGGTCCTACCGGGCCCCTTGCGGCGTTCCAGGATAAACGGCGTACCCGGAACGGTCAGCTCCGCGATGCTTCCGGGATTCGGGCAGTGGCAGACCAGGATCTCCCCGGTGCGGGGGTCCCGGGCCCGCAGGACGAAGCGGTTGGGCCGCTCCAGGAACTCCGCGACCCTATGGTTCTCGAACATACGGCAGCCTGCGCCCATTCCCGCTCCTCCCGGCCCCCGAGGCCCTCCGAAAGTATCGCGGTCCTTGGGATACCGTGTCCAGGGAAGGGGGGTAAAGAGATTGACAGGTTCGGATAGTCATGGGAGAATACCGGGGTCCGGGAAGTGATATATCAGTTGGGCTTCACGACAATGAGGAAGGCCAGCGGACTTTCCGGGGAGACGGGGTCCCGTTTGACGGAATATTTATGCTATCCGGATATCCTGTTGAGAGTTTATCCTGCAAAAAAGTGCCGTTTGGATCATCCGGCGCGCCCCATAAGGGCGCGTCGTTTTTTTTGCCCCCGGGCGGCCGTATGAATATGCAAGCAATCGAAAAAAAAAACGGATGGTCACCGGCGCGGCGTACCTTCCGGCCCGGCCCCCGGAATCTTGGACCCCGGAACGATATCGGACGAAACGGCTTAAGGAGGAAGGAATGGAGCCCAAGCCCCAAAGGAATCTGAGGAAGATGTGGCTGAACATCAACGGCGCGAACCGGGTATTCATCTGCGATCCCGGGGAGGATACCCTCGCCGTGGTGCTGCGGCGCATGGGACTTACCGGCACCAAGGTCGGCTGCGAAAAGGGAGTCTGCGGCGCCTGCACCGTCATCCTGGACGGGCAGCTCGTCCGCTCCTGCGTGAAGAAGATAAGCTCCGTACCCGAGTACGCGAAGGTGATTACCATAGAAGGGATCGGCTCGCCGACCAACCTTCACCCCGTACAGGCCGCCTGGATCAAGCTCGGCGCCGTCCAGTGCGGCTTCTGCGTCCCGGGCTTCATAGTCTCCACCTACGCCCTGCTCCAAAAGAACCCGAAACCTACGCGCGCGGAAGCCCGGGAGTGGTTCCAGGAGCATAAGAACGTCTGCCGCTGCACGGGCTATAAACAGATCATCGACGCGGTGATGGCCGCGGCGAAGGTCCTGCGCGGAGAGGCGCCCCCGTCCTCCCTGGATTTCGAAAACCCGGCGGACGGGGAGTATTACGGAAAGGCGATAAGCCGGCCCTCCGCGCTGGCCAAGGTATGCGGCCTGGCGGACTACGGCGACGACCAGGAGCTCAAGATGCCCTCCGGAAGCCTGCACGCGGCGGTGGTCCAGCCGCGGCTGGCCCACCACGCCAAGATCCTCAGGATCGACGGCGGCGAGGCCGAGGGCATGCCGGGGGTCGTGAAGGTCATCACCCACGTGGACATCAAGGCCGCGGGAGGCACGAACGTGATGGCCGAAGGCCAGTTCCACGAGCGTTCCACCGTCATGGCCCCGAGCCGCAAGGTCCTGTGCGAGGACAAGATATTCCGCTACGGCGACGTCGTTGCCCTGGTCGTGGCCGACACCAAGGAGCACGCCCGGGCCGCCGCGGCCAAGGTCCGGGTCGAGATAGAGAAGCTGCCGGAGCACCTGTCCTTCCTGGACGCCGTCCTGCCCGGGGCGGTGCGGGTCCACGAGGAGACGCCCAACATCTTCGGGATGCAGCCCGTCCTCAAGGGCGCCGGCCAGGAGGACGCCGGGAAGGTAGCCCAGGTGATCGACGAGTCGGCCTACAGCGCGGAAGGCAGCTTCTATTCCTCCCGGGAGCCCCACATTTCCCTGGAGGGTGTGACCGTGCAGTCCTACTTCGACGAGGACGGCATGCTGGCCATCCATTGCAAGTCCCAGGGGGTCTACTCCTCCCTG
>CAYTYG010000173.1:0-1843 GCA_964441515.1 uncultured Treponema sp. | reverse complement strand
CATCGGCAACTCCGTGGGCGTCCCCAAGTCCAAGCTCCGCATCATAATGAACCCCACGGGCGCGAGCTTCGGCTGGTCCACCAACGCCGGGGACCTCTGCCTCTGCGCCGCGGCCACCGCCGTGACGGGGATGCCCGTGGCCCTTTCCATGACCTACGAGGAGTTCATGCACTTCACCGGAAAGCGCTGCCCCGCCCATTCCAACGGCCGGGTCGCCTGCGACAAGGACGGGAGGATAACCGCCGCGGAGTTCGACATCGGCATGGACCACGGCGCCTACTCCTGGGGGGGCGACGACATCATGACGAAGCCCGCCCGGTTCGCCTTCTTCCCCTACAGGGTGCCCAACGTGGCGGGTCTGGTGCGCATAGCCAACACGAACCACAACTACGGCACCGCCTACCGAAGCTACGGGTCTCCCCAGGCCTACACCATGAGCGAGGCCCTCATGGACATGCTCGCGGAGAAGGCGGGCATGGACCCCTTCGAGTTCCGCTTCCGCAACATCGCCCGCCCCGGGGACACGAACATCAACAGCTACGAGTTCAAGCAGTACCCCATGGAAGGGATGATGGAGAGGATGCGGCCCTTCTACGAACGCGCGGTGAAGGAAGCCAAGTCCAAGGACACCCCGGAAAAGCGCCGCGGCGTGGGACTCTCCTGGGGCGGCTTCAACGTCTCCGAGGGGGTGACCGACTCGTCCAGCGTGGCCCTGGAGCTGAACCCGGACGGGACGATCACCAAGTACGACACCTGGCAGGATTTGGGGCAGGGCGGCGACGTCGGCTCCCTCATGGTGACCCTGGAGGCTCTCAAGCCCCTGGGCCTCACGCCCGATAAAATACGCCTGGTGCAGAGCGACACGAAGCTCTGCCCCGACTCGGGCATGTCCGCGGCCAGCCGCTCCCACTACATGGGCGGCCACGCCACGCGGATAGCGGGAGAGAAGCTTCTGGGGGCCCTGCGCAAGAAGGACGGGACCTTCCGGACCTACGGGGAGATGGTGAAGGAAGGCATCCCGACGAAATACGCGGGCAAGTACGAGACGGTGGTCACCCCGGGGCTCTGCCGCCTGGACCCGAACACGGGCGTGGGCGACCCCACCCCCGCGTACACCTACGTGTTCAACCTGGCGGAGGTGGAGGTGGACACCGCCACCGGCAAGGCGAGGGTCCTGCGCTTCGTGTGCGTGGACGAGATCGGCAAAGTGGGGAACATCGACGCGGTCAACGGGCAAGCCTACGGGGGCATCTCGCACAGCATAGGGTTCGCCCTCAGCGAGAATTATCACGACGTCAAGAAGCATACGAATCCCCTTACCGCCGGCGTGCCCTACATCCAGGACATCCCGGACGAGATCGAGGTGGTCCACATGGAGGGCTACGACGCCAACGGACCCTGGGGATCCTCGGGAGCGTCGGAGGGCTTCCAGTCCGCCGGCCACATGGCCGTGATCAACGCGATCTACAACGCCTGCGGCGTCCGGATCCACGAGATACCCGCCACCAAGGAGAAGATCAAGGCGGGCCTGGACGCCCTGGCGGAGGGAAAGAAGCCCTGGGCGCCCAAGAAGTACTTCCTGGGTTCGGACCTGTACGAGGAGCTCGAGAACATCAAGGCACACCCCGTTCCCTACGGGGGAAACGACTTCTTCCGGCCCCTGGGCGACGCGGACGCCGAGAGATTCTTCTGAACTCGGGAGCCTGAAAGCCCGAGCCGTTGTATACTGTCCCGGTCCGGGTGTCCCGGAAGCCCGCCGCTTCCCCGGCATCCCCGGACCGGGAAGTCTGTCCAAAGAGAGCGCCCTTGGAAGGAATACTCGACTCGGTCAAGGAATGCCTCC
>CAYTYG010000172.1:2452-6957 GCA_964441515.1 uncultured Treponema sp. | reverse complement strand
ATTTGAAGAATACCGGGGAATCCGCAATACTCTAGGGATAGGATCCCGGACCCTAACCGGAAGGAGCGTGCCGCGGAATGGAAGCCCGAGGAAAAGCGCCTCCCCAAAAAAACCTGATGGACAACGTTTATTTCCTTTCCCTGACCATCTCGACCGCCATCATCCTGGCGGTCCAGCTCCTGTCCGTCCTGGTCATATCCTTTTTCATGGCCCAGGACCTGAACCGGAACGCGGCCGCGGCCGCGGACGAGATGAGCGCCGTGCTCACGGAGCCCCTGTACAACGTGGACGACGCCCAGTCCCGCCGCATCCTCGGGACCCTCCTGTCCTCCGGGCGGGTATCCGGGGTGTACCTGGAGTCCACCGCCTCGGGCCTCGTCTACATCGACAAGCCCGACAAGCCCTCGCCCTGGATAGAGCCTCAGGTTAGGGATATCTACTACCGGGACATCCACCTCGGGCGGTTCGAGCTGTACTACAGCGATTCCACCCTTCGGGAAATAATAAAGGGCATCCTTTCCATAATGCTGATCTTGATCGCGGGCGTCGTCACCACGAACCTCGCAGCCAGCCGAGTTCTCATACAGAGGCGGATACGGGGCATCTTCGGGCCCATGATCGAGGGAATCAACCGTATCGCGGACGGGGACTACGAACGGAAGCTGGCCCTCTCGGGGTACAACGACATGGACTCCATCATCCGGGTGATCAACGAGATGTCCGAAAGGATACGGCAGAAGAACGAGGAGCTTACCCAGATCAACAGCACCCTCGAAACCAGGGTTCTGGAACGGACCCGGGAGCTGAATTCCGCCCTCGAGGAGCAGCGCATGCTCCAGGACCGCCTGGTCAAGGTGGGCAAACTGAGCGCCCTGGGTCAGGTGACGGCGGGGATAGCACACGAGCTCAACACCCCGCTGGGCGCCATCCAGTCCTCCGCCCGGACCCTGACCCTGTTCTTCGAGGAGACGCTTCCCGGGCTGGCCGGCTTCACCTCCTCCCTGGAAGACCCGGAGCGCCGCCTCTACGACGCCGCGCTGGACCTCGGCTTGAGGGGAAACCGCAGCCTTGCGGGAAGCTTCCCGGAGAAAAAGGCCCTCCGGGCGATAGAGGCGAGGCTCCAAGCCGCGGGCACGGGAAAGGAGAAGGAGCTGGCGGAACTGATCTCCGATACGGGGATGGCCGATTCCCTGGACAGCCTGCTGCCCCTCCTCCCGGCCGGGAGGGACGAGGAGATACTACGGACCGCGGGCGAATCGGCCATCGCGCGGCGCATGCTGGAGGTTATCCACGAGTCCTCCCGGAAGGCCGCGACCGTCATCTCCGCGCTCCGATCCTACCTTTACCCCCGGCAGGAGGGCGACAACACCCTGGTGGACTTGGCGGAGGACATCCCCCGGGTCCTGACCCTGATGCACAATATGCTGAAGCGCGGGATCGTCGTGAACACGCACTTGGATAGGGCCCTGGTCCGGGGATCCTCCGACAAGCTTTCCCAGGTATGGATGAATATAATCCGGAACGCCGTCCAGGCCATGGACTACAGCGGCCGGATCGAGATCCGCGCGGAGCGGAAGGACGGCTCGGTTGTCGTATCCTTCGCGGATTCCGGTCCCGGCATCCCCGACGGGATCCGGCGGCAGATTTTCGAACCCTTCTTCACGACGAAGAAGGAGGGCGAGGGGATGGGTCTGGGACTGGAGATAAGCAAAAAAATCGTGGAGGCCTACGGGGGATCCATCCGGTTCACCACCAGGCCGGGAAGGACCGTTTTCATCGTCACCCTGCCCGCGGCGGAGGGCCGCGAGGAATCCTGACAGCAGCGATTCGATAACCACGGGGAGTTGCCGGTATGGAAAAAAAGGAAGCCATCCTTTGCGTCGACGACGAGGTCATCATCCTGTTCTCGATCGTCCAGGAGCTCAAGCACGCGTTCGGCGGCCGGTTCCAATACGAACAGGCTATCGACGCGGAACAGGCTTTGGCGGCGGTCGAGGAGCTTTCCCGGGAGGGTATACTCGTCATCTTCATCATCACCGACTGGCTCATGCCGGGCATGAAGGGCGACGAGTTCCTGGAAGTAGTCCAGGGAAGGTATCCCGAGATACGGGCGATCATGATCACCGGCCAGGCGGACCAGGACGCGATAAATCGGGTGAAACGGAACTCCTCGGTCCTGACGGTCCTGCGGAAACCCTGGGATCCGGAGGAGCTCGTCCGGATCATCCGGGAGAACTCCGGGCCGGGGACGCCCGGTCAGGGCGCCGGGGAAGCATCCCCGAGATAGCGCCGGAGGATCGCCTCGAAGACCCCCGCCCGAAGGCCCTCCTCGTTCACCCGTTCGTATTCCGTCCTCAGCCTCTGACCCTCCGGGGTATTCCGGAATATGCTGTAGATCTTCTCCTTCGGGACCGGGAGCGGTACTATGCGTACGCTGTCCTGGTAGTTCCGCTCTTTCAGGTAATACATCAAGGAGATCTGGTTGATGTCCAAAAGCCCGTCGAGCCGGCCCGCGAACAGCTTGTTCAGGTGTATCTGGCGGTAATCCTCGTTGGCCACCAGCTCCAGGGTGATCCGGGGATGCTTGAGAAGGGGGGGCACGAAAGCGGCCTCCAAGAAGCCAAGTTTAAGGCCGTACATGGTTTCCTGGCCCCGCACCTCGGTGATCGGGTGGTCCGGGAGCACCGCCAGGCAGGAAGTGACCTCCGCGAAGTGGGTCCGAGGGTAGAGGAACAGCGCCTCCCGGGAGGGGATCTTCGTAAACAGGGGCGCTACGTCGATCTCCCCGCTTTCCAGCATCTTCTCCAACCGCTTGACGGGATAGAGCCCGAGGACTTCGATGGAATATCCCATCCGGGGCCCCAGGTATTCCTTCCAGTAATCGACCACGGCCCCGGCGGCGGCGCCGGAGGAATCCCGCATCATGTACGGCTCCAGCAGGAACACGGCCAGGCGCAGGACCTTGTCCTGCCCGAACGCGGAGGCGCAGGCCAGGAGCGCCATGAAGAGAACCGCCCGGAATCGACGCATATTCCCTCCTAGTAGTTCAAGTGTTACGGAAAAAAGCCGGCTCCTCAAGGGGAATCGGAATATCGGTTCTAGGAAAACCCGGGCCCCGGGCGTACCCGGCATCCGCGATTTAACAGGATGTTGAAAAAGCCGGTTGCTTTTCCAACATCCTTCGCAGTTGTTCGCGTTTCTTGCGAAACGCTACACAACTGTTACACTTTGGAAGTGTTGAAAATGTGTCTACACGCATTTTCAACACCCTTTTAACCGTTTCCTGACGGAAAGCGAGCGAAACCCTCATTCCCCGGGCGTACCGTGTGCCCGCTCCCACGGGAGCCCATAGAGTTCTAAGGAGGATGCGTATTATGAAGAAGATCGCTGTCGTACTGCTCGCCCTTGCCGCGGCGGCGGGCGCCTATGCCCAGATGAGCGGGACCTATACCTTCGGCGGTTCCACGACCGTCGCTCCCATCGCCTACGCCGCCATCGAACAGTTCCAGAAGGACAACCCGGGCGTAAAAATCTCCTACGAGGGGATCGGCTCCGGCGCGGGCCTGAAGTCCCTGCAGGAGGGCAAGCTTTCCCTGTCCGGCGCCTCCGCGGATTTCCCCGCGGATAAGCTCAAGGGCTGCGTGGCCACGCCCATCGCCCTGGACGGCCTCACGGTCATCATCAACAAGAAGGTCACCGGGGTAAAAAACATCACCCGGGAGAACCTGGCCAGGATCTACCACGGGGACATCACGAACTGGAAGGAAGTGGGCGGAAAGAACATGCCCATCGTGGTGGTGAACCGGGACGAGTCCTCCGGAACCTACGCTTCCTTCTGGGAGCTGGTCTGCGAGAAGCCCTTCGGCAAGAAGATCGCCTACACCAAGAACGCCATCGTCGCCAAGGAGAACGGCGAAGTCGCGGTAAAGGTCCTGGCCACCCCCGGCGCCATCGGCTACGTGGGCATGGCCTTCGCCGAGGAGGTCGTGAAGGCCGGCGGGCTCCAGCTCGCCGTCGAGGGCACGGCCCCGACCACCGCCAACGTCCTGGCGAAGAAATATCCAATCTCCCGTTACCTCTTCCTCATCACCCCGGGCAAACCGGTGGAGGGCACGGTGGAGAAGGCCTTCCTGGATTTCGTCCTCTCGCCCAAGGGCCAGGCGATCGTGAAGTCCGCGGATTTCATCCCCCTCCCCCGCTAGCCCGTTACCCCCCGCGTTCGCAGGGGTCGGCCCCGCCCGTCCGGGGCGGCCGGCCCTTGGCGTTCCCGGAAGGAGTCGAGATTGACCCGACGAAAGCTCTTCGAGAGCGGCGTTGAAAAGATCCTGGCGGCCTGCGCCTTCCTGTCCGTGGCCGCCGTTCTTTTCATCACCGTTTTCCTGTTCCAGAGAGGCCTTCCCCTTTTCCGGAAGGTCCCGGTCTTCGAGTTCCTCTTCACCACGCGCTGGGAACCCACGTCCCCGGATCCCGGCTACGGCGTCCTGTCCTTCATCCTGGGGTCCTTC
>CAYTYG010000172.1:0-2442 GCA_964441515.1 uncultured Treponema sp. | reverse complement strand
TTCCTCGTCACGTTCCTGGCCCTCCTCCTGGCCGTGCCCGTGG
Organism: uncultured Treponema sp.; assembly: GCA_964441515.1. Taxonomy (GTDB): domain Bacteria; phylum Spirochaetota; class Spirochaetia; order Treponematales; family UBA12059; genus JAAYUR01. The sequence continues at coordinate 2,399 of CAYTYG010000172.1, read as the reverse complement.
GCCTGGCCGTGGGGATCTACCTCGCGGAGCTCTCCTCGAACCGTTCCTCGGCGGCCCTGCGGTCCGCGGTGGAACTCCTGGCGGGCATCCCCTCGGTGGTCTACGGCCTCTTCGGCATCGCCGTGATCACCCCGCTCTCGCGCGCGGTATTCGGCGGGTCCGGGTACAACGCCGCCTCCGCCGCCCTCGTGCTCTCCATCATGACGCTGCCCACCATCATCAACGTCACGGAGGTATCCCTCCGGGCCCTGCCCCGGGAACTCAAGGAGGGCTCCCTGGCCCTGGGCGCCACGCACTGGCAGACCATCGTCCGGGTCCTCCTTCCCGCGGCCCGGTCCGGCATCCTTGCCGGTGTGATCCTGGGCATGGGGCGCGCCATCGGGGAGACGATGGCCGTCCTGATGGTGGGAGGGAACGCGCCCATCCCGCCCAAGGGTCCCGGCGGGATGGTCCGGACCCTGACCATGAACATCATCACGGACATGAGCTACGCCGTCGGGGACCACCTCACGAGCCTGTTCACGACGGGCATCGTGCTGTTCGTGTTCATCCTGATCCTCAACTTGATCGTCCAGCTGGCCCTCAAGAGCACGCTCTCCGGCGTGGAGGGAGACTCCGGTGCTTGACGCGAATCCTCCCGAGAACCCTGCCGTAAAACGGCGGCATAAAGAAAACATCCGGAACCAACGGCTGGCCTTCGCCTCCCTGCGGCTCCTTTCCCTCCTCACCATCGCGGCGCTGGCGGCGATCCTCTCGTTCATCCTCTGGAAGGGCCTCCGGTTTTCCAACTTCCATCGATCCGTCTACATCCCGATCGAGGAATCCGCGCCCGACGGCTTTGCCGTGGTCGTGAACAACGGGCAGCGGCTCGAGTCCTTGGACTGGCTCACCCTGTACGGCATGTTCACGGACGAGTACATCAACTGGGCGAAGATAGACGGCGCGGACGCGGATCTTGTACCCGTCGTCCCGGACCCATCCACGCCGGAAGGCGGGGCGGCGGGCGCTTTCCTCTTCGGCCCGTCCGGCCCGGACGCCCCCGCCCCGTGGGGAGGCCTGGTGAAGACTGTGCCCTCCGCGGCCGCGGCCCTAGAGGTGGCGGGCTCGACTCCGGGTTCCGTTGCCCTCGTGCCCGCGGAAGCAGCGGAGGCGGCCGCGGCCTCCGGGGCGGCCCTGCGCATCCTGCCGCTCCGGCGCGTCGTCCTCGCGGTGCACCCATCGGTGATGGAATTCGTGGAGAACGACCGGCTGCGGGACCTGTCCCCGGCCGAGGCGGACCGCGTCCTCCGGGGGCGGGCGGATCGATGGAGCGACTGGGGCGGGCCGGACATCCCCGTGGTGAGCCTCGCGCCCCCATCCGGATCTTCTCTTGAAACTATTCTGACGAAGGGCGGCATAGCCTTTTCCGGGAATCCGGCCCCGGACATGGCGTCCTACCTCGACGCCCTCTCGACGATCGAGGGAGCCGCGGGCTGCCTATTCGCCCGGGACGCGGCCGAGGCGGGGCTCCCGTCCGTCATGCGGTCCGGGCGCGAATCCGGGTGGAACCTCACGCTCCGGTACCTCCTCGAGGAGCCCCGGCTCTCCGGGCGGATCGGAGGAATCTCCACGATCGTTCTGAACACCGTCTTCATGCTCGCGCTCACCGTGCTCTTCGCGGCTCCCATCGGCATCGCGGCGGCCGTGTACCTCGTGGAGTACGCCCGACAGGGAACGCTTCTGCGCATCCTGCGCCTGGGCACGGAAACCCTGGCCGGAATACCCTCCATCCTCTTCGGGCTCTTCGGGTTCATCTTTTTCGTCGGGATCCTGGGCTTCGGGTTCGGACTCCTCTCGGGCTCCCTGACCCTAACCCTCATGATCCTGCCCACGATCGTCCGCACCTCCGAGGAGGCCCTAAAGTCCGTGTCCCGGGCCCTGCGGGAGGGATCCCTGGCCCTGGGGGCCACCAAGCTCCAGACCATAGTCCGGGTGGTGATCCCGGCCGCGGCCCCCGGCATACTCACGGGCGTGATCCTGGCCGTGGGCCGCGCGGTCGGGGAGACCGCCGCTTTGCTGTTCACCCTGGGATCCGATTACCAGCTTGCCAAGGGCCTGTTCTCCTCCGCGCGGGCCCTCGCGGCCCACGTCTACCTCCTGTTCGCGGAGGGGATATCCTTCGACCGAGCCTTCGCCACCGCGACCGTGCTGGTCGTCGTAGTGCTGGGATTCAATTTCGCCGCGCGCGCCCTGCTCCGCGGAATGGGAAGGGCGGGCCGGGCATGAGGAGCGACTTGATGGATGCAGCATCCTGCGCCATTTCCGTACAATCCCTGGACCTCTGGTACGGGACCGCCCAGGCTCTCCGGGGCGTGAGCATGGACATAGAGCGCCGCAGCGTCACGGCCCTGATCGGCCCG
>CAYTYG010000171.1:0-6976 GCA_964441515.1 uncultured Treponema sp. | reverse complement strand
GAGGTAGATGTAGCGCCTCTGGCTTTCCCCGGCCTCGTCCAAGGCCGCGCGCATGATGCGGAAGTTCTCCTGGGTGGCGTAGGTCCCCCCGAAACCCTCCGTGGTGGGGCCGTAGGGCACGTAGTCCAGGAGGCTCTGGGCGGTGGTGCGGATCACGGCGATGACGTCCGCCCCCTGCCGGGCCGCGGCGGAGGCCTGCTTCACGTCCTCGTAGATGTTCCCCGTGGCCACGATGAGGTACAGGAGGGGCTTGTGGTTGCGGTCCTTCCATTCCTCGAGCCGGGCATCCCGCTGCTCCCGGTTCCCCCGGACGCGCTCCTCCGCCCGGCGCACGAGCTCTTCGGCCTTGCGCCCCAGGGCGGCCTCGTCCGCGGGGGGCAGGTCCGGGAGCCGCAGGCCCTCCGCTATCCTGCGGTTCAGCTTCTCCGGGGTGTCCCCCGTTCGCGCCAGGGCCGAGGCGTAGAGCCGGAAGGCCCCGTCCTCCAGGTTCTCCCGCGCCTGGTCCACGATCAGGTTGGGCACGGGCACACCGTCGGCGTCCGCGTCGTCCGCCCCGGCCAGGCGGAGAGTCGCCCGCTCCACCGTCACGGAGGTGTGTTCCTCGATGAACCGGAGCACGGGTTCGCAGATCTCCGCCGCGAGCCCCCGCGCCTCGGCTATTTTTTCCTTGGAAAGACCCAGTTTCTCACGCATGAAAGCTCCTTGCGGAGGGCCCGCCGCGCAGGCTCGCCTCCGCCCTCTTCACGATAGTCTCCGGCAGCCCCAGGAGAGCCGCTACCGTCAGCGCGTCGCTGGCCTCCCGGCTGTCGTCGTCCGCCTCCAGCTCGTACCGCATGTGGCGGTTGATCCTTTCCAGGCGCTCCGCCAGGGGGGCGCCGGATTCCAGGGCCTCGGAGGCGGCCTTCCGGTCCAGCCCCTTCATCCGGAGGTACTCCACCCCCCCGGACCGCCCTATGTCCCGGAAGTGGGTGGCGAAGAAGCACCTCACACCGGTACGGCCGGCAAGCTCCGCCTGGACCGCCCCCAGGAGGGCCTGGGCCTCCCGGGAGCTCGTGGTGCGGGCGAACTCGTCGTAGACGGCCAGGCAGCCCCCTTCCATCCCGTCCCAGACCGTGAGGAAGCGGTAGATCTCGAACCCGAACCCCGAGAGACCGGCCAGCCGTTCCCCCGACAGCTCCCCCACGTAGGCCAGCCGGGCGTAGACCCGGGTGCGGAAGGCGGAGGCGGGAACGTGGAATCCCGCCTGGGCCAGGACCTGGAAAAAGAGGACGCTCTTGAGGACCACGGTCTTGCCGCCCATGTTGGACCCGAAGATCGTTATCACCGGCTTGTCGAACCGAGCGGTAAGGGGCGTGTAGGCCAGCCCCAGGGCCGAGCACTCGGCCCGGCAGGGCAGGAAACGGCCTTCCCGCACCTCCCAGGCCTCGGACCCGAGGTCGGGCCGCGTCAAGGAGTACTCCCGGGCGAGGCTCGCCCGGGCAAGGGCCAGGTCGAATTCCTTGGCCCGCCGGGCCGCTTCGTGCAGTTCCGGAAGGGCCGCGGATACGCTCCCGGAGAGCCGGGCAAGGACCCGGTCCTCCAGGATCCGCTCCCGGGCAGCCAGCTCGTCCCTGCGGGCCCGGAGCCCCAGGGTAGCGGAGTCCTCGGCCAGGCGCACCAGGCATAGCCGGTCGTCATAGGGCTCCACGATCGCCAGCTCCCGGTCCGTCAGGACTTGCTCCGCCGCGGACCGGTTCACGAGGACGAACTCCCGCCCGGCCATGCGCACGCCGTGCCGGGCCGCAAGGCGGGTCTCCGCAGCGGACCGCAGGGATTCCAAGGCCGAGTCCGACCGGGCTATCTCCTCCCGCACGTCCGCGAGCTCCGGATCGTAGGCGTTCGCCACGAAAAAGCTCTCCGGGTCCGATCCCCCGCGGGCGAGCTCCGCCGATAAAGGCTCCGCGGCTTCCTCCAGGCCGAACGCCTGGAGGGCGGGTCCGTCCAGGGCCTTGCGGAGCGCGGCGTAGTTGGCCAGGAATTTCTTGACCTGGAATATCTCCGCCAGCTCGTACGCGTCCTTGGGCGCGTCGGGCAGCCGGGGCATGCGCTTCAGGGCATGGGAAGCCCGGTCCCTAGCCGCGGGATCCCCCTCCGTCCGCTCCAGCCAATCCCGGGCCCGGTCCGTCCTATCGTAAAGGCGCTCCAGCTCCTCCCGGTCCGCGTACAAACGGCGCTCGTCCCGCTCGGCCCTGCCGTAGGGCGTGAGGGGGGCGTAGAGTTTCCAGAACTCCCCGGCCTGGCTGAAGGACCAGACTTCCTCCAGGCCCCCGGCCGCCAGGGGAACGGGGCTTCTGTCTTCGCGCCGGGCCGTCATGCCGCTTCCCCGGATTCCGAGGCCAGCTCGTAGGGGTTGAAGACCACCCGGGCGGCCGTGGCGTCGTCCAGCCTTTCCAGGAAAGAGGCCCGGGAGACGCCCCGCAGGACCGCCACGATGCCGGCGCACTCCGGGGCCTCCCGCACGAAAAGGCTTCGGCCGGCCAGGAAGCTCTTAAGCTCCGGGCCGTCCAGAAAAACCTTGGTAAAATCCCCGACGGCCACGGAACGCACGCCCTTGGGCAAGGCCGCCGCCGTGGTGGCGGTCAGAGGGCCCTCTATAGAGGCCTCGCCCTCCCCTTCCCCGAAGCCCCGGGGCGCCCGAGGCAGGGACGCGAGCAGCGACAGGCGCGACGCTTCCCGGGCCGCCCTGTCCGCTCCGGCCGGATCGGCCCGTATCGTGAAGACGAACCTTGCCCCGGGCCAGGAGGCCACCTGGGTTACCCGGTTGATCGCCCCGTCCACCAGGACCGTGCCCGCCGCGCCCTCGTCCCGGAGGAAGGCCAGGGCCCGGGCCACCCCCTCGTTGCCCTCCGGCCCCACCAGCACGAGGCTGCCGGGCCTCCCGGCCCGGACCAGACAGACCCTCCCGAAGGCCGAGGAGCCGGGCAGAACCTCCAGGATCTCCGGCAGAATCCGGGAATCCCGAAGGAAACGCTCCGCGCTGACCACTACGTCCCCCGGCCGCACCCGGACCGCGGGCTTCCTTGCCGAAGAGAGGGTGTCCCGGGCGTCCCCGTCGTACCCGATGGAGAGGAAGGCGGGCCTCTCCCCGGCCGCGCGAACCAGAGCCAGGGCCCGGTTGAGGAAGGTCGTCTTGCCGCTGTGCTTCCCGGGCCCGGTGACGAAGGTGACCCGGCCCAGGAAATCCTCCGCCCTGTCCAGCAAAACTCAGCCCCGGCCCGGCTCTCTACGGGCGCGCTTGGCGCGCTTGAGGTCCTTGGGCTCCAGGGAAAGCCTCTGTCCCGCCAGCAGGGTCGCAACCCCGTCCTGGGGCTTGAGCAGCTCGTCCTTGCAGTACTCGCAGGGGCAGGGGCTGCGGGGCACGTAGGTCTCCGGCTCCGTGTAGGTGGTGATCACGCCCTCGTAGTTGCGAAGCACCACGCGCCTCTCGTTTTGGGAGATGAGGTAGTTCGGCATGACCGGGGTCTTGCCTCCCCCGCCGGGGGCGTCCACCACGAAGGTGGGCACCGCCAGGCCCGAGGTGTGTCCGCGCAGGTTCTCGATGATCTCCACGCCCTTGGACACGGTGGTGCGGAAGTGGCCTATCCCCATGGACAGGTCGCACTGGTAGATGTAGTAGGGCTTCACCCGTATCGTCAGGAGCTTTTGCACCAGCTTCTTCATGATCATGGGGCAGTCGTTCACGTCCCGCAGGAGCACGCTTTGGTTGCCCAGGGGGATGCCGGCGTTCGCCAGGCGCTCGCAGGCGGCCTTGGACTCCTCGGTGATCTCCTTGGGGTGGTTGAAATGGGTATTGAGGTAGATAGGGTGGTACTTCGCCAGCATCTTCACAAGCCCGTCCGTCACGCGCTGAGGCATGACCACCGGCACCCGGGAGCCGATGCGTATGATCTCCACGTGGTCGATGGCCCGGAGCTTCTGGATGATCCGCTCCAGCTTCTCGTCCGAGAGCACCAAAGGATCCCCGCCGGATATCAGGACGTCCCGCACGATGGGCGTCCTGCGGATGTACTCCACCGCGGCGTCTATCTTGTCGTCGGACATGTGCTTGTCCTCGAAGCCTACCAGGCGCCGGCGGGTGCAGTGGCGGCAGTTCATGGAGCAGATGTTCGTCACCAAGAGGAGGACGCGGTCGGGGTACCGGTGCGTCAGCCCGGGCACCGGCGAGTCCACGTCCTCGTGGAGGGGATCGTCCTCGTCCGCGGCGTCCTGGTACGTCTTCGGAAGCCGGGGTATGGCCTGGAGGCGGACGGGGCACATCCTGTCGTCCGGGTCGATGAGGGAGGCGTAGTAGGGCGTGATGGCCATGCGGAATTTCTTCAGGACTTCGCCGATATCCTTCTTCTCCTGCTCGGAGAGGCTCACCACCTTGGCCAGGGTCTCCACGTCCTTGATGTCGTTCTTCATCTGCCAGTGCCAGTCGTTCCAGTCCGCTTCCGGCACGTCCGCGAACAGGGGTATGCGCTTATAGTCGCTCTTCCGGTACTCGATCATACTTGCTCCTCACGGTTTCTTCCTGAAATTACGACCTCAGTTTCAGGCGCTTCCGGACGTCCTCCGGGCTCGCCGGCTCCAGCCCCGCTTCCCGCGCGAGCCGGGCCGCCCGCTCCACGAGCTGGGCGTTCGACTGGGCCAGGACGCCCTTCGAGTAGTACACGTTGTCCTCGAAACCCACCCGTATCCAGCTTCCCCGGGCCAGGGCCGCGTACTGGGCGGGCAAGGAGGACCGGCCTATGCCCATCACCGTGAAGTCCGCCCCCTCGGGCAGGGCCCGGGCGAAGGACTCCAGGTTGTCCAGGGAGAAGGGAACCGCGCCGGGTACGTTGAGAACGAAGCCGTAGTGGTAGGGCGGCTCCAGGAGGCCCTCCTTTATGAGGATGCGGCTGGCGTACACGTGCCCCAGGTCGAAGCACTCCAGGGTCGGGCGCACCTTGAGCCTGCGAAACTCCTTGGCGAACTCGCGCATGACCGGCAGGGTGTTGACGATGTACTCGTCCCCGAAGTTTACGGTCCCGCAGTCCAGGGAGGCCATCTCCGGCTCCAGCTCCGTGACGGGCCGGAGGCGCTCCTCGGCGGTGTCCCCCACGGCCCCCCCGGTGGTTATCTCCACGACGATGTCCGTACGCTTCCGTATGAGTTCGATGGCCCTCCGGAACACCTTCGGGTCCTGGGTGGGCTTGCCGTTCTCGTCCCGCACGTGCAGGTGCAGGATCGCCGCGCCCGCCCCGCGGCAGGCGACGGCGGTCTCGGCGATCTCCTCCGCCGTTACCGGAAGCGCGGGATTCTGCGCCTTGGTGGTCTCGGCGCCCGTGCAGGCGCAGGTAATGACGACCTTGCCGTCCAGCATTAAGACTCCTTTCCCGTTACGGGCGCCCGCCGAGCGGGCCGTCACTTGTTGACCGGATACTTCTCCATGGTCAGCTCCAGGGCTTCGGAGATCGCATTAAGGGCCTTGTCCAGGTCCGCGTCCGTGTGCCGGTGGGCTATGTACCAGTGGTGGTAGGGCTGGATGAACAGCCCGCGCCGCACGGTCTGGGTGTAGAAGTACTCCCGGCGCGCCTTGTAGATTTTCTCTCCCGGGGTTCCGGTCGCCTCGCCCGGGCCCGGATCGAAGGTGACGTAGGGCATGGGGGGGATGCCGCTCACCGTGGCGGGGCAGCCCGACTCCGCCACGATCCTCCGGAGCCGCTCCAGGAATTTCGTCCCCCGGGCCCAGAGGGAATCCTGGACCTTTTCGCGCTTGAGGATGTCCAGGCACTTGAGGGCCGCCACCATCTCCAGGGAGTTGGGGAAGTAGGTGGAGGAGACGAAGACCTGCTTCTCGCACACCGACATGATCTCGCGCCTGCCCGCTACGAACGACAGGGGGTAGCCGTTGGCCACGGCCTTTCCGAAGGTGGCCAGGTCCGGGGTCACCCCGTAGCGCTCCTGGGCCCCGCCCATGGCGACGCGGAATCCCGTGCGGATCTCGTCGAACACCAGGACTATGCCCTCCCGCTTCGTGATGTCCCGCACGGCCTGGAGGTAGCCGTCCGGGGGCGGGATGATGGGCTTGGCCCCCGGGTGTCCCACCGGGGTTATGATGACGCAGGCGACCTGCCCCTTATGGGCGGCGATCTTCTCCTCCAGGGACTCGATCTCGCCGTACTCGAACTCGTCCGTGAGCGCCAGGATCTCCTCGGGAACGCCCCCGTGGTTCTCCACGCACCAATCGTGCCACCCGTGGTAGCCGCAGCGCAGGATGATCTTCCTGCCCGTATACCCCCGGGCTATGCGCGTGGAGAGGGTGGTCGCGTCGGAGCCTGTCTTCACGGGAATGACCTGCTCGGCGCAGGGTACGATCTCGGTGATCCGGCGCTCGAACTCGTTCTGGACCGGCTGGACCAGGGAAAAGCAGAAGCCCTTGTCTATCCGCTGCTTCACAGCGTCGTTGATCTCTTTCTCTTCGTAGCCCAGGATGATGGGCCCGTAGGCGCAGAGCATGTCGATGTAGTCGTTGCCGTCCACGTCCACGATGTGGCCGCCGTAGCCGCGGTCCAGGAAGATGGGATACTCGCCCTGCACGAAATTGTAGGGGCGCCGTATGCCCATGACGCCGCCCGGGGAGAGCCGCTTGGCTTCCTCGAACATCGCCATGGATTTGTCCAGTTTCAGCTTGGGATACTCTTTAGCGGGCATGGTTCCTCCGTGTCATTTCACGTAGTTTTCCTCGAATACCTTCCGCAGGGCCGCGTTCTCCCGGAGCTCCCAGAGGGTGATCTCCGCGTGGTCCTTGGTGTACCCGTTGCCGATGATCATGGTCACGTCCTTGCCTATGCCCTCGGCGCCCAGGGCGGCGCGGGTGAAGCTCGTGGCCATGGAGAAGAAGTAGACGATGCCGCCGTCCCGCACCGGCAGGATGCTGGCCATCTCGCAGCCCTCTATGTTCACGCAGGTGATG
>CAYTYG010000170.1:2911-6987 GCA_964441515.1 uncultured Treponema sp. | reverse complement strand
GGCCATCCGGCTGGAAGCCGGAATCGACAATGTCGGTGCCGACCTGGATCAGCTTTTCCTCCACTCTCTTCTTCAACCCGCTGTTTTCCAGGTACTCCCGGGCCGCTATTCCGTAGATCGCGGCCTTGGCATCGGGGAAGGCTATGCGCTTCGCTTTCGGCGAGGTTATTAGGTCGAGCGACGGAGTTCCGACGCCCTTGGCGACGGCGAGGACCAACCGCCCCTTGCCCAGGATGAACTCGGTTCCGCAGGGGAGTTTCGCGTTCTCGAAGAAGCTCTTGTCCCCGATGACGATGTCTACGACGCCGCTGGTTCGTGCCTGGGTCGTTACCACCCCCATATTCCCGTAGATCCGGTCAACCTTGATCCCCGTCTCGGCCGTGAACATCCCGCAAAGTTCGTCCACCAGGGCGCGGTACCCCGCGCCGGAGGCGATGGTAAGGCTCTGCGCCCCCGCCGTCCCCGCGGCGGCGGTCGTTAAGATGCATACAGCCAGCGTCAGTCTCCTCGACAGCTTCATCGCTTTTCTCCTTTTCATTTTTCCGTATATTCGTCCTCGACGAAGACAGGCTTTCCGACGGCCATCCGTTCCGCGCCGGCACCCCGGACGCGGGCATCCTCGTTCAGGAAGCGAAGCTGCCGTTCCAGCCAGGGTCCGTTCTCCTTCCCCTCGGTGATCGCGAGTACGGCGTCCGAGCCGTGAACGGCGGCGGATAGATCATGGGTAACGTGGAGGATGGGGATATTCCTCTCCCGCCCCGCCCCGGCTATCATCTCCTGGAGGCGGAAACGGTTTTCGACGTCCAGCGCCGAAAAGGGCTCATCCAGCAGCAGCATCTCAGGACACATGGCAAGGATTCGGCAGAGAGCCGCCCGCTGGCGTTCCCCGCCGGAAATGCGGTTCGGCCTCTTATCCGCAAGATGGGGTATCCCGCTCGATTCCAGAAGGCTCCTCGGCTCGGGTCCCCCGGAGTACGCGAACTCGACGTTCTCCAGCACGGTCATATGGGGAAACAAGGTATACTCCTGCGTGACCAGCCCCACCCGTCGTTTCTGGGGCGGGAGGAAGACGCCCGAGCTTGTATCCAGGAGGGTGCGGCCGCCCAGGAGCATCCAGCCGGATTCGGGACGCAGGAAACCGGCTATAGCCCGAAGCACCGTCGTTTTCCCGGACCCGGAAGGCCCGGTGAGGACGACCGTCTTGCCCGGCGGGCAGTGAAGGGACAGCTCGATGGAAAACCTGTCGAGTTTCTTCAGAATTTTCATGCGGAACCCTTCATGGGGATTTCCGCTCCGGATCGTCCCGTCGGACGTCGTCTGGTCCATCCGTCTTTTTTATCTTTCCCGCCCTCGGCGGCGCCTGCGTTGCTTGCCGCAGCCGGAAAGGCCGGTTTGGCTGCGAACGCGGGTCAACCTTTTGCGATGCATTTTCTGCGAAATTACTCATCAAGTGAGTATTTCGGGAGTATAGTCCATCCGAAACCGGGCGTCAACCGGACGGAATCCACAAGGTTGTCCACCCCGTCCCGGGTCTATATTGCGCGGAGGCCCGCGGCGGGCATATTATAGAACCAAGAACGGGGCTTACGGAAATACGGAGGAGGAACGGATGCACGGATTTTCCACCGAAGGCGCCATTTGGTGGCCCTTCGACATCGTCGAGCGGTTCATGGTGGACGTTTTCAAGGGCTACGGGATCCCGGAGCAGGACGCCAAGGTTTGCGCGGAAGTCCTCATCACCGCGGACAAGCGCGGAATCGACTCCCACGGCGTCGGCCGCCTGAAACCCATCTATATCGACCGGATCAAGGACGGCCAGATCAACCCGATCACCAAGATCGACCTCGTCAAGGAAGGCCCGACTACGGCGGTCCTGGACGCCAACAACGGCATGGGCCAGGTCGTGTCCAAGAAAGCCATGCTTATGGCCATCGAGAAGGCCCGTAAATACGGCATGGGGATGGTGGTGGTTCGCAACTCCAACCACTACGGCATAGCCGGCTACTATACCGGCCTTGCCGCGGACAACGGGATGATCGGGTTCTCGGGCACCAACGCCCGCCCCTCCATCGCCCCGACCTTCGGCGTGGAGAACATGCTCGGTACGAACCCCCTGTGCTTCGCCATGCCCACGGACGAACCCTTCCACTTCAACATCGACTGCGCCACGAGCGTCAGCCAGCGGGGTAAGATCGAGGTCTACGCCCGTCAGAAAAAGGACATGCCCCCCGGGTGGGTCATCGGCCAGGACGGCAAGACCAAGACCGACCCCATCGCGGTCCTGGACGAGCTCGTGAAGGGAACGGCAGCCCTGACCCCCGTCGGCGGGATCGGGGAGGACGGAGGCGGCTACAAGGGTTACGGCTGGGCCACCACGGTGGAGATCCTCTCGGCCGCCCTTCAGCAGGGCGCGTTCCTCAAGTCGCTCCTGGGCTTCGAAAACGGCAAGAAGGTGCCCTACAAGCTCGGGCACTTCTTCATGGCCGTCAACATCGAGGCCTTCACGGACCTGGCTTCCTTCAAGAAGACCGCCGGGGATATCTGCCGCGCCCTGCGGAACTCCCGGAAGGCGCCCGGGGAGAGCCGCATCTGGACGGCCGGGGAGCCCGAGTGGGACGTCTGGCTGGAGCGCAAGGACAAGGGAGTGCCCCTGGACGAGGTCGAACGGAGGGAATTCGACCAGCTCAAGGCCGACCTCAAGCTCGCCCAGTATCGCTTCCCCTGGGAAAAATGAAGTTCCGCCGCGGTCCTGGAGATTACCGGGGCCGCGGATTCCCCCGCGGGCAGGTAGGGAGCCCCGGGCCGACTCGGAAAGGGTCGAACCGTTTCACTGTTAGAAATTCTTCGTTATTTTACTTGTAACCGAGCGTTTCTATAGTTGACTTTTTTTACGTTTCCGGCGCATTCTCTATGCTGTCCCTTTCACGATCATATACAGGAGGATTCGTGGTGAATTCCAAGACATTGTCCCTTGCCGACATCAACGATCTTTTCCCGGCGGACCTCTCTCCCGACAAGAAGGCCCAGGCCAAGACCCTGTTCCTGAAGAAGCTCGCCCTGGACGTGCACAAGTTCTACGGCGGCAAGATGCAGACCGTGCCCAAGTGCGGCATCTATGGGTTCAACTGGTTCAACGTCTGGTACACCCCGGGGGTATCCAAGATATCCACCTCCATTCGGGACGACAACGACGTCTCCTTCGAGCTGTCCTGCCGAGGCAACATGGTCGCGGTCGTCAGCGACTCCACCCGCGTCCTGGGCGACGGCGACTGCACGCCCCCGGGGGGCCTCGGCGTGATGGAGGGCAAGGCTCTCCTGATGAAGTACCTGGGCGGCGTGGACGCGGTTCCCCTGTGCATAGACTCCTACAACGCGCAGGGCAAGCACGACCCCCAGAAGATCATCGACTTCGTGAAAATGTGCCAGCACTCCTTCGGGGCTATAAATCTGGAGGATATCAGCCAGCCCAACTGCTACCGCGTCCTGGACGAGCTGCGGGACGCCTGCGACATCCCCGTCTGGCACGACGACGCCCAGGGAACCGCCTGCGTCACCCTGGCGGGCATGCTCAACGCGGTGGAGCTCGCGGGCAAGAAGATGAAGGACATCAAGATCGTGCTCCTGGGAGCGGGCGCCGCGAACACGACCATAGCCCGGCTCCTGATGCTGGACGGCGCCCAGGGCGAAAACTTGGTGATGTTCGACACCAAGGGCTCCCTGAGCAAGGACCGCAAGGACATCGAGACCAGCCCCGAGAACTACCGCAAATGGGAGCTCTGCCTCTCCACGAATCCGAAAAGGATCAAGACGATCGAGGAAGCCATGAAGGGCGCGGACGCCATCATTTCGGCCTCCACCCCCGGCCCGGATGTCATCAAGCCCGAGTGGGTGCGTTCCATGGCCCCAAAGTCCATCGTCTTCGCCTGCGCCAACCCCACGCCGGAGATATGGCCCCACACCGCCAAGGCGGCCGGCGCCTTCATCGTGGCCACGGGCCGCGGCGACTTCCCCAACCAGGTCAACAACTCCATCGGCTTCCCGGGCATCCTGAAGGGCGCCCTGGCGGTACGGGCCAA
>CAYTYG010000170.1:0-2901 GCA_964441515.1 uncultured Treponema sp. | reverse complement strand
GACGGCATGGCCATCCGCTGCGCCCACTCCCTGGCGGACTTCGCCAAGAAGCGTGGAATCAATCCCGACAACATCGTCCCCACCATGGAGGAAAGCGACGTCTTCGCCGTGGAAGCCGCGGACGTGGCCGACCAGGCCGTCAAGGAGGGCCTGGCGCGCATCCCCCGGAAGCGGGACGAGGTTTTCCAATGGGCCAGCAAGGAAATCAAGGACTCCCGCAGGATCTTCGAAGCCATGATGAAGAACGGCGACATCGCCGAGCCGGATGAGAAGGTGATCCTGGCCGCCCGGGACTGGGCCCTGGGCCAGGTGAAGTAGGACGGTTTCCGAGGCAACCGGGCCCGCCGGAAATCCGGCGGACCCGGTTTTTTATTGCCCTCGCCTCCGCGTTTCCTCCCCGATCAGCTCCACCGTCCAGCGGGCTCCTTTCCCGACCACGGCGCCGCACTTCGTGTCGTCGCTGTGCGCCCCCGCGTCGTCGAACTCCTGCTTCCCCGCCGGGGACTTCAGGTCGAAGCTCCTGCCGAAGAGCTTCCGGTGTATGTCGCTACAACGGACGGATCCGTACTCGGAGATGAAGCGGTCGTGGAGGGCGGCCGCGAGGCGGGCGGAATCCTGCTTGCCCTCGGCACCCTTCTCTGTGGCCTCGTCCGCTCGGGAGCGTCCGAACAGGAGGCCCAGCATCATCACGCCCCCGGTGTAGGCCCCGCAGGAACCGTCCGTGCATTGGCCTATCCCGGCGGCCAGGCCCGACGCGCTTTTATACACGGCATCCTCCCGCATCCCCAGGGCGTCCTGCACGGCCGCCAACGTACACTGGGCGCAGCCCCGATAGCTCTTCTCGTATTGGAGCCCCAGCTCGAAGGCCCTGTCCGCCGCCTTGTCGTAATCCATTCCCTTGCCTCCGTTAACAGGATTTGTTAATGTTGAAAATGCGTCAACACACATTTTCAACACCCGGTCAAATCTTCACCCGTTCGTCGACGTCCGCGAAGTCCGACTCCACGAGCCGCTTTAGGCCGTCCAGGGCGGCCTCCTCGTCCGGACCTTCCGCGGCAACCGTCATGGTCTGTCCCTTCGTCACGTTCAGGAGGATGACCTTGATGATGTTCTTGGCGTCCGCGGTTTTCTCTCCCTTCCGGATCGATATGGCGCTGCCGTAGAGCTTGGCCGTCCGGACGAAGAGATCCGCGGGCCGGCTGTGAAGTCCCGTATCGCCGATCACCGTAAGCTGTATTTCCCTCATCGAAAAAACTCCTTAGATTCAGATGGCCCCAGCCGGGACCGTTTATTTCAGGTACACGGCAAAGATCGCCGGAAGGGACTTGGCGGAAACGAAGCGGAAAAAGAGGCCTCCCGGGGAGGAAACGATGGGAAGGAGGAGCCCCGCCCGCAGGGCCTCGACCTGGCTTTCATCCAGGGGCTTTTCCCGCAGCCTCTCGGCGGTCTGGCGGACGCCCCGGGTGCCGAGCATCCGCTCCAGGCGTTCCTCGATCTTCCGGAGGTTGTTCCGGGCCAGGACGACCCCCAGGCCGTATACCACGACCAGGCTGCTCAAGACCAGGGTGTTCTCCACGTACCAGTCTATAAACATCCGGGCGTAGCGGCCCAGGAAGGAAAGAAAGAGCTCCACCATGGCCTAGTCCTCCCCTCCCGCCCTCATACGAGCACCACCTCCACGCCCTCCGCGCGCAGATCCTCCACCATGGAGGCCGGGGCGTCGAGGTCCGTGACCACCGTGTCTACCGCGCTCAAGGGCGCGATGGAGTGGTACCTCACCTTTCCGAATTTGCTGGAGTCCACGGCGAGTATGATCTTCCGGGAGACCGAGACCATGGACCGGAGAATCCCGACAAGCCGGGACTCGAAGACCGTTGCCCCGTGGCGGCGGTCCAACCCGTCCGGGGACAAAAGGGCCGTGTGCTCCCGATGGCAGCCCGTGAAGAAGTCGTGCCCCTCCAGCACCCCCAGGGAATGCTTGTTCCAGACCTCCCCGCCGATGACGACCGTGCGTATGTTCGGAATGGGACCCGTCTCCAGGGCGAGCTCCAGGGAATTCGTGATGATGCGGAACGAACGGTCCGCGATCCCGCTCATGATCCTTCCGGCCAGGAAGGTCGTGGTTCCCGGGCCTATGATGATGTCCTCGTGATCCTGAACCAGCTCGGTGCAGTATTCCGCGATCCGGATCTTCTGCTCCAGCATCTGGGTGGATCTCCGGGGATCCACGGCTCCGTCCCTCTCCTTCTGCTGGTAGACGACGCCCCCACCGACGGTCTGGAGCACCAGGCCCTTCCTCTCGAGCTCCTTGATGTCCCGGCGTATCGTGGCGGTGGAGATGCCGAAGCACTCCGCAAGCTCCTCGATGGTCGCGTGCTTCTCCACGCGGATCTTGTTGAGTATCTCGGCTGTCCGGATCTTCCTGTCGCCCATGTCACATCAAGTGGAAGGCGCCCGCCACGTCCTTCCCCTGCCTGTACAGCTCGTTATACTTTTCAACCGCCGCCCGGGTGTCCAGGACCAGGGCCTCGATGCCCGCGGAGGAAAACCTCTCGAGCGCGGAAGGGGCCACGGAGACCCTGCCCATCATCCCCGTTCCCAGCACCACGATCCCGGGCTTCCTCTCGATAAGGGAATCGAAGTCCTCGGCGGAAAAGGCCATGCCGTCCTTCCGCCACCACTTGGCGTCCACATCGTTCCGGAACACGAGGCAGGTGTTCCGGTAGACCTTGCCGGCGCAGACGAGCCGGGCGAAGGCTACCTCGTCGATCTTGGGCATACGGGCGCTCAGACCTTCAGGTATCCGAGGATCTTCTGGATGTCGCTCTCGATGCCGACGCCCGTCAGGAAGGATATGGTCTGGATCACCGGAACGGAACCCGCCCCGGACACGATGGTCGT
>CAYTYG010000169.1:452-7041 GCA_964441515.1 uncultured Treponema sp. | reverse complement strand
CGCATCCATCCCAAGGCGGAGAACTACGAGCCCACCGAGACGGAGGCGCTCAAGAACGTGGCCATGACCTGCTTCAAGATGGTCATCGACGGGGCGGGGGGATGCTACTACGCCATGCTCATGGGCGCCCAGCACTTCCGGGTCTTCGACTATCTCAACGCCGCCGCGGGCTGGAGCCGCACGCCGGACGAGTATATGGAGGCGGGCCGGCGCGTCCAGACCCTGCGGCAGGCGTTCAACGCCAAGCACGGGGTCGACATCCCGGGCTTCCGGATGCACGGCCGGGCCGAGGGGAATCCGCCCCTCGCCTCCGGCCACAACAAGGGGATCACCCTGAGGATGGACGAGATGGTGCGGCAGTACCGGAAGGCCTGGGGCTGGGACGAAGACACCGGCGTACCCGCCCGGGAGACGTTCCAAAAACTCGGCCTGGAGAAACTGGGGTTGGAGTACGCCCATGGCTAGGAAGAAACCCTCGTTCGATTGCGCTCTCTGCATGGCCTGCCGGATCTGCGTGCAGTCCTGCCCCTTCTCCTGCCTGGAGGCGGACAGGACGGACGTGGACCGGTACCGCAAGGCCTATCCCGTCCTGGCCCGTCCGGAGGACTGCACCGGGTGCGGTATCTGCGCGGCGGCGTGCCCCGTGGACGCCATATCCATGGTGGAATGAGGGTCCGGGTCCACGCCCCGGCCTTCGCGGACCACGGGGCCCTCGACGACAAGGGCTTCCTGGAGCTCCCCGAGGGAGCGGCTCTGCGGGACGTCTACCGGAGGCTCCGGATCAACCCCCTCCTTCGCCCGCTTATCCTGTGCGCGGTCAACTACAAGCTGGAACGGCCCTCCTGCCGCCTGGCCGACGGGGACGTGATCAGCTTCTTCTCCGCGGCGGGAGGAGGGTAGGGGAGCGGGGGCCGGTTCCCCGTATTGTTTTCCCCCGCGCTTCCCGGTTTGCTTTGTCCGCGGCCGTCTCCTATAGTTTATTCATCTTTTCATTCTAAATTCAGGAAGGGAAAGATGAATAAACGGAAGCACAACCTCGCGGTATAGCTGGGTGTGAGTATTTCGGCTCTCGTCGTGATTCCTCTTGTATCCCTGCTTTTCATCAGCCAGTCCATCATCAGCCGCTCGATGTTCCAGGAGCAGGAGTCCCAGCTTCGGAATCAGGCCCTCTCCCAGACCTTGGCCATCCGATCCGTGTACGAAAACGCGTTGGCGTAGACGACCTCGAACATCCGGTTCGCCCGGTACGTGTTCGACCTAGCCGGGGAGCTCCGGGTCGATTCCGGCAACCCGGTCGCCATCGAGGCCGTCAACCAGATCAACGGCGAGAAGACCATGGTCTCCGTGCCCCGCATGGAGATAGGCGGCCGCCCCGTCGCGTTCGACTACGGCATCGTGGACGAGGTGGAGGCCCGGATCGGAAGCACGGCCACGATCTTCCAGATGATACCCCAGGGAATGCTCCGGATCTCCACGAATGTGCGAAAGGCGGACGGATCCCGGGCGGTAGGGACGTACATTCCCGTGGACTCTCCGGTCTACCGGACGGTCTGCGAAGAAAAGACCTATTACGGCCGCGCCTTCGTCGTAAACGCCTGGTACATCACCGCCTACGAGCCTCTTATGGACAGTACCGGAAACGTCGTCGGCTGCCTGTACGTCGGCGTCCCGGAAGCGAGGTACCAGGAAAACCTGCTCAAGGAGATGTCCCGGATCGCTTTCGGGGAATCGGGATACATATTCGTTCTGAACGAGAAGGGGGAGTACGTTCTTTCCCAGGGGCGCCGGAGGGACGGGGAGAACGTCCTGGAGACGAAGGATTCCCGGGGCGTTTTCTTTGTGCGGGACATGATAGAAGCCGCCCGCGGCGCTTCCGAGGGCAAGGCCGTCCTGTACGATTACTCCTGGAGGGACAACGCGGCGGACCCGGTCCGTGGGAAGCTGGTCGCCCTTTCATGGTTCGAACCCTGGGCCTGGATAGTCGGCTGCAGCACCTACCGGGACGAGGTCCTTTCCGGAGTCCGGGCGACGACCCGGATCATACTCCTGGTGACCGCGGCGGCCGCGGTTTTGGGCCTGTTCATGGCCGCGATAATAGCCCGAAGCATCCTGAAGCAGATAGGGGGCGAGCCTTCGGTCGTGGCCGAGATGGCCCGGCGCATGGCGGAAGGACGCCTGGAAACGGGGGAGAATCATAAAGCCGCCGCCACAGGAATAAAGGCCGCCTTCGACCGGACCCTGTCCCAGCTCAAGACCGTGGTCCTGGACGTGAGCGATCGGATCGGCCAAGTCCAGGGAGGCGTCGCGTCCATCCGGGACGCCGCACGGGAGCTGTCCGCCGGGGCCTCGGAACAGGCCTCGACAGCGGAGGGCATATCGCGGACATTGTCGGAATTGGCGTCCACGGTGCAGCGGAACGCGGAAACCGCCCGGGCCTCGGAGGACCTGACGCGCAGGACCACCCAAGCCGCCGCGGAGGGCGCGGGGGCCGTGGATGAGGCCGTTCACGCCATGGAGGAAGTAGCCTCGCGCATCCAGGTCATCGAGGAGATAGCCCGAAACACGAACCTCCTGGCCCTGAACGCCGCTATAGAGGCCGCGCGGGCCGGAGAGAGCGGCAAGGGCTTCGCGGTGGTGGCGGGAGAGGTGCGAAAGCTGGCGGAACGCAGCCAGCAGGCCAGCGCGGAGATCATGGATATATCCAGGAGCAGCGTGGATATCGCGGAAAAGGCGGGTTCCCTGATCAACGGCATCGTCCCGGACATCAAGAGCAGCGCGGAAATGGCCAACCGGATCTCCCGGGAGTCCCAGGACCAGCGAAACGGCTTCGACAAGATCGCCGGGGATATGTCGAGATTGGACGGGATCGTGCGGCAGAACGCAAGCGCCGCCCAGACCCTGGCTTCCACATCCGAGGACATCGCGGAACAGGCTGTCCGCATGTCGGAATCCATCCACTATTTCAAGCTGGACGGCGACTCCTGAGGCCCCTTTCCCTTGGCGGGCCGCTACAGGCTGGGGCGGCTCTCCGCGCTTTCCAGGGCGGTGATGCCCGGCAGGGACAGGCGCTCCAGGTACTCCCGGAAGGCCCGGGGCCCGGAGGAGAGGTGGAAGTCGGGCCCCCGGACGTCGGCGATCTGCTTTTCCTTTTCGCTCAGGACCACGACGAGAGCCCCCCTTCGAAGCGCGCGGTGCAGGGCCCTCTCGTGGGCCTTGAGGGAGCTCGTTTCCGCCTCCTCGTTTTCCGAATAGGAAGCCAGGGCCGCGGGGCCGGACCATAGCACGGTCCGGGATTCGTCCAGGGCCCGGACGAGGCGGGTCGGCCTGCCCCGGGGGAGGAGGACCTTTTCCGGGTTGTCGGCCCGCAAGCCCTCTATCATGGATTCCGCCGCCCGCTGCCCGGGGCGGCCTTCCGCATCCGGGGCCGCCCCGGCGTCCGGATTCCGGGGCGCCAGGATGGCCAACCGGTCCACCCGGGGCAGGAGGGCCGCCATGACCCCGAACTGCGCCTCCGTTTCCTCTCCTACGATGACCGCCGTAAAGGGGCGCGGCGGGTCGTCCAGGAGGCGGGCCAGGACGGAGAGCTCCCGGGCCACCGCGAGCCCCGCGAGCCTCCGGGACACGAACCTGGGAACCCCGGTTATGCTGGCGTGCCGCCTCTGGGACACGTTGAAGGCGTCGTTCACGAACCACCCGTCCGAGAGCTCCGCCAGGGACCGGGCGAAGGCCTCGTCGTTGTCCTTCTCCCCGGTGGCGAAGCGAAGGTTCTCCAAAAGGTTGACGGCCCCGGGCACGATGTCCTTCCGGGAGACCAGGAGCCCGGACGCGCCCACGCTGGCGGTGTGGAAGACCAGGGCGTCCCCGAGACGGCGCCGGAGGATGTCCGCCACGGGCTTCAGGGAGTAGTCCCGGTAGAGCTCCTCCCGGGAGAACCGGGCGTCCGGGGAGGCGCCGGGGTCGCCCAGGTGGGAGCAGGCGATCGGGGTGGCCCCTTTCTCCAGGAGGAGCCTCAGGGTGGGAAGCATCTGCAGGACGCGCCGCTCGTCGACGACGCGGCCTTCGCGGACCTCGATGTTGGCGTCCACCCGCACCAGCACCCGGAGGCCCTCCAGGGACTCCGCCTCCTCCAGGCTCTTCCGGCGGGGGCTCGTCCTGCGGCGCATGTCCGCCATCTCCGAGCGTATTAGGCCCTGGACCTTGTCCGCGGCCTCGGCTCCCGTCGAGCACCGGGCTGCCTCTTCAATGACCCGGGAGAGGGGGAGGAAGAACTCCGAGATGGGCGCCACCCCCCGGTATAAAGCCCCCGTATTGCCGTCCGCGGTCACCCGCTCGCCTTCGCTCAGGGTCACGGAAGGCGGGCCCCGGAAGGTAACGCAGCGGTTTTCGTAGTCGATCTCCGCGTCGTCGCAACCCACGATGCAGGGCTTGTTCATGGACATGGCCGTGATGGCCGCGTGGGAGGTCCTGCCCGGGTAGACGGTGATTATAGCGTGGGCGCCGTTCATGATGGCGAAGTCCGTGGGTTTGGTCATATGGGCCAGGAACACGACGCTCTCCCGCCGCGCCTCGGCCTCCTTGAGCCGTTCCAGGGTAAGCACGAGGGTGCCGGAAACGACTCCCCCGTTGATGGGAACCCCGACCGTGAGGGGCGGTTTCCACTGCCGGGACCGGAAGTCCGCGCGCGGCAGGGCCACGGACGCATAGGCCATCTCCAGGTGCTCCAGGCGCCGTTTGTACTCGTCCAGGGACAAGAGACCCCGCCGCAGGAAGTCCGTGTCCGCCGCGAGGTTCGCGAAGGCCCCGAGGATGGCCGCCCGGGCCTGGAGCAGGAAGAGCCGGCCGTCCTCCACGGTGAACTCCAGGTCCAGGTCCTGGCGGTAGTGCTCCACCAGGAGCTTCTTGCAGCCCTGGAGCTCCCGGGCCGTCCCGAAATCCAGGCGGGAGATCGGCTCCGTGTAGGCGCTGCCCATGACGACTTCCTCGCCCTGGGCCTGCCGCTTGAATTCCCCGAAGAGCTCGTCGTCCCCGGTGATGGGGTTTCGGGTGATCACCGCCCCGCTCAGGGACTTTTCGTTCAGGTTCCCGAAGGCCAGCTGCTGGACCGTGACGGCCGTCTCCACCTGGGTATCCGCGCCTATCGTGCTCGAGTAGGCCCGGACGGCCCCGGACCCCCGGGACTGGTAGACCAGGAGTATGCACCGCAGTATCTGTTCCCGGGGGTCCTCGAAGAAAACCCTCCCGTAGGCGGCCTCCAAAAGGGCTTCCAGCTCTTCCTGGCTCCGCGGCCTCCCGTCCGCCTGCGGGGCGGGCTCCCGGCCCTGGACCAGGGCCATGGCGGCCGCGCAGTTCTCCAGGAAGCGGCGGTACAGGGAGTGCGTTAGGTTGGCCCCCCGGCGCCCCTCGATCCCCTTCCGAACCTCCGGCGTGATTCCCGCGTTCAGGATGGTGGCCATGACGCCGGGCATCGAGACGGGGGCGCCGGAGCGTATGGACACCAGGAGGGGATGGTCCGGGTATCCGATCCGGCGGCCGCTGCGCTCCTCCAGCTCCTCCAGATGCTCCCGTATCAGGGCCTCCCTCCCGGCGTCCAGGACCCCGTCCCGGCCTATCCCGGAAAAGAAGGGGAAGCCCAGGATGAAGGCGGGCGGGACGCGGAGCCCCATGCGCGCCATGTCCAGGATGCTGTTGCCCTTTCCCCCGAACATGACGCGCCCGCTCTCGTCCAGGTCCCGCCAGGTCGCCGCGATGCAGGCTTCGGGGGGGCGCTCCAGAAAATCCGGGAGCGGGCCGATCTCCGCGTACAGCCGCCGGTCCTCGCTCTGGCGCTCCAGCTCCAGGTCCACGGCCTGGGCCACCTTTTCCGTGAACTCGCTCAGGACGTGCAGGAGGGTACGTCGGATGAAGTTGTTGAAGAAGCGGGTCTTGATGGACGAGAGCCGGGAGGTGGGCACCTCGTAGGTCTCCAAGGCCCGGTTCAGGCTGGGGGTCATACGGTCGATGATATCCGACTGAAGGTATACCTGGAGTTCCCGACAGACGGCGCCCAGGCAGCGCTTCGTGCGGATGAAGTCGTAGACCGAGGACTCCCGGAGGTCCTCCAGCTCCCGCTGGTAGTGGTCCACGTCCCCGATATCCAGGCCCTTGATGACCGATATGCCGAGGATCTCCAGGATGACTCCCAGGGCGTCCCGGATGTTGTGGGGCGTAACCTCCGCGTAGTGGTTGTTCGCAAGGTCGTTGGCCAGGAGGAAAACGAGGCGGCCCATGGAAAGGTCGAGCAGGAGGAAGTCGTAGAGCTCCACGCGGCCCTCGCGGTAGGACTCCTTGAGCACGTGCTTGAAGGTCGCAAGGCGCTTCACGTAGTCCAGCACCCGGTGGGCCTTGCCCAGGCTATCCGGGGTCAGCATCTCCAGGAAACCCTCGACCTCCGCGCGCAGGAAGCAGCGCTCGAAGAGGGGAAGGCTTTGCTCCATCTGCTTCCGGACCGCGGCCAGGTTGCCCTCCCCGTAGTCCCACAGGTACCCGAGCCTCTCCATAAGGTCCTGGGCTATCTCGATGAACTCCCGGCTTTCCTCGTCCGGGTCGAAGC
>CAYTYG010000169.1:0-442 GCA_964441515.1 uncultured Treponema sp. | reverse complement strand
CGGCCAGCATGATGGGTTCGGGGTTTCCCTTGACGGCCAGCTCCAGGTAGGGCTCCAGGAAGCTCCCGATGATGCGCGGGGACAGGCGCCGGTGGACTTCCTTGCGGAGGTCGCCCGCGAAGCCCCGAAGGGGGTCGTCCTCGCAGCGGGACTCCTCGAAGGCCTCCGCCCCGGCCCGGATCAGCTCGATCATGTCCTCCGCGTCCTGGCGAACCGGAAGCTTCTTGATCACCTCGCGAATGTAGTAGATGAACTGCGCGGAGGGCCGGGGCACGGCGTTCAGGGCGGCCCGCGTCTCGCCCTCGATCCGTGCGTAGATCTTCTCGATGTCGTCCGTCCGGGTGCGCCGGTCGGGGATGTACTCGTCCTGCCCGATCAGCCGCAGGTTGACCCGCCGCCGGTTCGTCGAGCAACAGCAACACCGGATCGGACGCCAGGGCCC
>CAYTYG010000168.1:6670-7091 GCA_964441515.1 uncultured Treponema sp. | reverse complement strand
CATCAAGAACGGCCTTGGCAAAAACTGGGCCTGGCTGGGCGGCGTGTTCTGCGTGCTGGACCGGCGGATCGTGGAGAATCCCCTCGTGCTTCGCGGGGGGCGCTACGAGATGGACTTCGAGGACCTGGACCGCAAAGCGCGCGGCTCCGGGGCGCGGCTTCTCATCCTTTGCAGCCCCCACAACCCCGTCGGGCGCGTGTGGGAGGAGGAAGAGCTCCGGGCCCTGGGGGACGTCTGCGAACGCCGGGGGATCTTCCTCATTTCCGACGAGATACACGGGGACCTGACCCGCCGTGAGGTCCGGCACCTGCCGACGGAGACCGTCCTTCCCGCGCTCCGCGAACGGATCGTCACCGCGACGGCGCCCAGCAAGACCTTCAACCTGGCGGGCCTCCAGATCTCGAACATCGTCATCCGGGAC
>CAYTYG010000168.1:0-6660 GCA_964441515.1 uncultured Treponema sp. | reverse complement strand
GCGGAAAATGGGACGCCCGAGCCCGGCGGCTGGGCGTCCAGGAGCCGAATCCTCTGTCCATCGCCGCCGCGCAGGCGGCCTACGACGAGGGCGAGGAGTGGCTGGAGCAGCTCCGGGATTACCTGGACGGGAACGCCGGTTTCCTCGCGGATTTCCTGGCCCGCAAGCTTCCGAGGGCCCGATACCGCGTACCTGAGGGGACCTATCTGGCCTGGATCGACGCGAGCGCCTACGGGGATTCCTCGGCCGAAATCGTCCGCCGCCTCGTTCGGGAGGCTAAGGTCCTGTTCGAGGCGGGCACCATGTTCGGATCCCAGGGGGAGGGATACCTGCGGGTCAACCTGGCCTGCCCCCGGAGCCTCCTGGCGGAGGGCTTCGACCGGGCGGCGCGCGTCCTGGAGCCGGGAACGGCCCGGGCATAGGTAAGGGGAAGGAGAGGGTGTATCCGGACGGGAGTACGCGGGAGGAGGTCGCGGGGATGAATCTACGCATGCGGCTCTGCCTGGCCGCCGCGGCGGCGGGCGTCTTCGCCTCGCAATCCGGGGCGTCCCCCGCGTCCTCGGCCTTTCCCAAGTCCGCGGAGCTTCCCCCGGCGGAAGATCCCGGGGCGGGGGACCTCCTGGGCTGGAGGGAATACCGGACCGTCCGGGCCAAGGGCGTCAAGCGCCTGTTCACCCTGGCTGCCTCCCTGGCGCTCTCCTCGGAAGCCAAGGAGGCGAATTTTGACGGGATCGGGTATGCCGAGTGGCGCTCCCGGCGTTTCAAGGAGCTCTACGACATAAGCATGGTGAAGATATCCTTCACGGCGGCCCGGCCCGGGGGAGATTTGGAGCGCCAGTCCGGGCTCCTCCTCCTTCCGAAACTCGGACCCGGCGAGAGCCGCCCCCTGAGCTGGGTGGTGTTCCTGAAGGGGACGGAATTCCGAAGGAACCAGACCCCCAGCCGCCGCCGGGGCGTGGAACTCCCCTTCGCCGAGAGCCTGGCGGCGCTGGGCTACGCGGTCTGGGCCCCGGACTACGCGGGCATGGGCGACGCAAAGGGCGTCCAGGACTACTGCGTGCCCGAGTCCTTGGCGAACTCGGGGGTGCAGGGTCTCGCGGCGGCCCGGAGGTGGCTATCCCTGCGGCGGAATTACGGCCTGGACCTGGGATACGGGGAGACGGGCCGCCTCGCGGTCCTGGGGTATTCCGAGGGAGGTACGGCGGCGATGGCCTTCGTCGATGCCCTTGCCCGGGGGCGCCTTTCGACGCCGGATCTCCGGCTCCTCGCCGCCTATCCCATGGGCGCCCTCCTGGACCTCCGGTCCCTCGAGCCCGAGTACGGGGACGAGCCTGAGGACCTGGACCACCCGCAATACATGATCTACATGGCGATGGGATGGGCCCGGGCCTACCCGGAGGAGATACGGATCCGGGAGATCCTTTCGGACCGGGCGATGGAGGAGCTCCTCCCGCTCTTCGACGAAAGGCGCTCCGCGGATTGGGTCAAATTCCGCATAGCCCGGATCCTCGGGCGGAGGAGGGGCGGGGTCCTGTCCACGGATATCTTCGAGCCCGGGTACATCCGGGCCGTACGGGAGGCTCCCGAGTCCGTACCCTACTGCCGCATGCGGGACGAGCGGCGCCTGGACCGTTGCCTCCCGCCGCCGGATCTTGCCCTCGTCCTGGCCGCCGCTCCCAGGGACGAGGTCGTGCCCTTCTCCAACAGCTCCGGCGCCCTGGCCTGGATCCGGGAAAAAGCCCCGGATTCGGACGTCGTCCTGGTGGAGCTGGCCGGCCGGGACCACCTCCTGGGCGGCATCGAGGCGCTGCTCTACGCCATCGTGGACCTGGACAAGCGGGAGTCGGAATACCTGTAGCCCGGGGCCCTTCCCGGTCTGTTCACGATAGGCGGAGATGTGGCATATTCCGAAACAGACGTATAGTATGCTTTTTCCCGCTGGAGGCTCCATGGGAACGCGATCCGCATACCTGGCCGGCATCGGGTGGTCCACGATATTCGGCCTTTCCTTCCTCGTGACGAAATCCGCGCTGGAGGCCTTCCGGCCCTTCGAACTCCTGGCCCTGCGTTTCACCCTGGCCGTCCTTGCGCTCGGGGCGCTTATCGCGGTCCGGGTCGTCCGGCCCAATTTTCGCGGGAAGCCCAAGGGCATCCTGGTCCTGGTCTGCCTTTTTCAGCCCATCCTATATTTCACCTGCGAGACCTTCGGGGTGCGCGGGACCGCCACGAGCACGGCGGGGCTTATCCTGGGAGCCCTTCCGGCGGCGGTGGCGGCCCTCTCGGTTCCCCTGTTGAAGGAGAGGCTCTCCCGCGTCGGCACCGCGGGGCTCGCCCTGTCCGTCGCGGGGGTGGCCCTGGTGGCCCTGGCCGGGGGAGGGAACGGGGGGGCGGACACGCCGAAGGGCGTCCTGCTCGTGGTCGCCGCCTTGGCCGGCGCGGCCTTCTACAACATCCTGTCCCGCCGGGTCAGCCGGTGGTACAGCCCGGTCGAGACTACCCTGGCCATGATGGCGTCGGGGGCCTTGTTTTTTTCCGTCGTGGCCCTGGTCCAGGGTATCGGCCGGGGCGGCCCGTCCCTCCTGTCCCGCGCCACCCCGGCCGCCTGGGGGGCCGTGGCCTACCTCGGGCTCCTGTCCTCGGTGGCGGCCTTCTTCCTGGTGAACCTCTCCCTGGCGCGGCTCAAGGCGTCCCAGGCCTCGGTGTTCGGAGCCCTGGTCACCGTGGTGTCCCTGGCGGCGGGGGTGCTTTTCCGGGGGGAGGCGCTGGGCGCGGCCAAGGTGGCGGGGGCCGCGGCCATACTCGCGGGGCTCTGGGCCACGAACGCCCCGGAGCGGAACGGGGCGGCCTCTAAATCTCCTCCTCCGTCCGCACGCGGATCCCGTTCTCCTTGAGAAGCCGCGCCGTGACGCCGTCCCCGGGCCTCAGGTTTCCCGAAAAGGTGCCGTCGTAGACCAAGCCGGAGCCGCAGGAGGGGGAGAGGGACTTCAGGACGGCCTCGGTGCACCCGTGCTCCCGGGCGGCCTCCAGGCAGGCGCGGGCGCCCCTCCGGAAGGCCTCCGTCACGTCCCGGCCCGAACGCGAGAGCACCCGGTCCCCCACGATCTCCGAGGGATCCCTCGGGGTCGCAAGGCCCCCCATCTCCTCGGGGCATAGGGGAAGGGCCCTTTCGTCCCGGAGGAGTGCCAGGACGGCCGGGCAGGGCTTGGCCCCGCCGTCGTAGCGGCAGGGGACGCCCGCCAGGCACGCGCTGACCAGGATTTTTTTGCCGGCTTCCTCACCGCCCCGGGAGCCTCGGCTGGACGGCCCCGGGCCGGATGCCGCGTCCGGCGATCGCTTTCCTGCCATCCGGTTCTATCCTTCCCGCTTCCCGGGATCGCGCCGGAAGAAGAGAGCCAGCTGCCCGTAGACTTCGGGGTACTCCGAGGCCAGAAGGCCAGGCTTCTCGTAGAAGTACTCGCAGGCCACCGCGAAGAACTCGTCCGGCGAGCGGGCCGCGTAGGGATCGATCCGGGGGCCGCGGCGCCGGGAAGGGCGGGAGGGAGCGCGTTCGACCTTTTCCTGGAGGTCCGTGTAGGCCTCCGAGAAGGCCCGCCGCCAGGCCCCGCCGTCCATGTCCCGGTGCAGGGGAGGGCAGCCGTCGAAGGCCCCGTCCCGCCCGTCGATCTTGTGCGCCATCTCGTGGATCACGACGTTGTAGCCGTCCCCCCACCCGGAGGCCTCTATGTCCTGCCGGGAAAGGGCCACGGGCCCGAGCTCCAGGACCTCCCCCGCCAGCTCGTCGTCGCTCTCGTGCACCACGCCCGAGGAGTCCACGTCCCGCCTTCGGACCTCGTACTCCCGGGGGGTCAACAGGATGGTGGACCAGTCCGAGTACCAGTCCAGGTCCAGGCCCAGGATCGGGAGGCAGGCCTGGGCCGCCACGGACACGGCCGTCTCGTCGTCCAGTACGGCCCCGCCCAGGGGATGGAAGACCTTTTCCGCAAGGAACACGGTAGCCAGGTCCCGGAGCCGGGCCGCGTCCGGGGGGCCGAGCCAACGGAAGATGCGGTGCTCGGAGAGCGCCCAGTCCCAGAGGGCGTCCTCGATGGGGCGCCGCTCTAGGACGCGCCGGCGGCGCGCCTCGCGGAATGCCGAGAGAAGTCCCATGGGAGCCAGGATAGACCGGAAGGCCGGTTCCCGTCGAGGCCGGGCGGAAAAGGGCGCCGGTCCGGAACTCTAGAAGTAGAAGACCAGGCCTATCCTCGCCCCGTTTAGGTTGATGAATACGCCATCGTCCCCCATGCCGCCGGTCGACGGCCAATTGACGTCCACGCCGAACCCGTAGTCCGCGAACAAGCCCAGCCTGCCCGCTATCGTATACTGCATCCCGAACCTCGCTTTTAGGGAAAACATATTGTACTCGTCGTTGTGTTTATAACGGAAAAAAGACAGGTCGGGACCCAAATAGTAGGACATCCCGTCCCGGAGGTTCTTCCAGTAGTTGACGCAAATACCGAGGCCCATCCCGAAGTCTCCATCCTCGATCCGCATAGCCGCGAAGGCTATCCGGGGTTCGAGCATGAGGGTGGGCAGGACGTGCCAGCGGCAACCCACCTCGTATCCACGGAGCAGATTCGGAGACATATCGATCATATCCTCGAACCACCGGAAAGGTGCTTCTATCGGGGCCGAGAGGCCGAAGGACCCGGCCGCGGGAGCCTTTCCCTGGGCGAAGGCCCCCAGGGCCGCGCAGAGCACCAGGCAGGCGATTAAAGACTTTTTCATGGATTCCTCCTTGGATTGAACTTGACGGGTTGCGGATACCCCGCCTTGTCTACAGATTCTGCGCCGCCGCAGGCTACGGATATATAGCTACTTTTCGCTATTCAACGCGAAAATCCCGGCGGTTCTTGCCAGCGGATTCGGCGGGTGCTAGGATTTCCCCGCGCCGGGGGCAATGCCATCATTGCCCGCCCGAAGAAATCCTTCCTAATCGAAGGACGGGCGGAGGTGCCAAGGTGTCGGCTTCGCGGTTTTTCGGCCGCCGGGAAGAGCGGGATTCTTTCCTCCGGGCGCTCGCCGAGTCCCGGACAGGATGCCTCCGCATGATCCTGATCCGCGGACCCGCCGGCATCGGGAAGACCCGGCTGGCCGGGGAGTTGGCCCGGAAGGCGGAGGAGGCGGGTTTTCTTGTCCTGGCCGGCGCCTGGCGCGAGGATGTGACCCTTCCGGAGTACTGGGTGTGGCGGCAGGTCCTGCGCCGCCAGCTCGAGGCGCACGGCCTGAAGGCCCCGGGGCAGGGGCTCGATACCGCGCTCCGGGAGCTGTCGGGGCTGCTCCCCGAGCTTCGGGACAAGCGCCCCGACCTTCCGACCCCGCTCTCCCTGGACGGCAGGACCGGCCGTCTGCGCCTGCTGGACGCCGTCTGCCGGATTCTTCGCGTTTCCGCGGCCCGGCAGCCCCTGATGATACTCCTGGACAACCTGCACCTTTCCGGCCCGGCTTCCCGGGAGCTGGTCACCGGGTTGGCCGAAGAGCTGACCGACGTACCCCTCCTGCTCCTGGGCGTCTATCGGGATCCCTCGCCGGAGGTGCGGGACGGCTTTTCCTCCTTTATCGGCCCCGTCCTCCAGCGGCCCTTCGTCCGGGAATGCGTCCTGGGCGGGCTTAAGGCCTGGATACGGCGGCCCTGTTCGAGAGCGAGGCCGGGCGTCCCTGCGACTCCACCCTGTTGCGGGAGGTCTTCCGGTTAACCCGGGGGCATCCCCTGTACGTTCGGGAAGCCGCGCGCCTGTGCCGCGCGCGCCTGTCCGACGGCGGGCCGCTGGACCGGTGGCTGTTTCAGGAGAGCCTTCCCAGGGCGGTTTCCTGGATGGTGAGGCAGCGGCTGGGAGGGCTTTCCCCCGAGGGACGGGAACTCCTGGCGTCGGCGTCCCTGATAGGGGAGCATTTCTCCCGGAGGGAGCTTCAATGGTCGGGGACGGATCCCCGGGATGCGGAGGCGGCCCTGGAGGAGGCCGAGGCCCTGGGCTTCATCGAGGGCAGGGAGGGGGAATATCGCTTTTCGCATGCCGTGGTCCACGAGGCCGTACGGCTGGAGGTGCC
Source organism: uncultured Treponema sp. (assembly GCA_964441515.1). Lineage (GTDB taxonomy): Bacteria > Spirochaetota > Spirochaetia > Treponematales > UBA12059 > JAAYUR01. Next base: position 576 of record CAYTYG010000168.1, on the reverse strand, counting down.
TCCCCGGAAGAGGCGGGAGATCTGCTCCCGGCTGGCTTCGGAGGCCGAGGCGGCCCCCCGGCGGACCGGGGGCCCTGGGCGTTCAAGCTGGCCGGATGGTGGGCCGAGGCCGACGGATTCCCGGGCAGCCCGAGATCCCGGGAATACACCCGTATAGCGGCGGAATCCGCCCTCCAGGGGGGGGCCTGGGAAGAGGCGGCGGAGCTCTTTCGAAGGCTGCTGGACCCCGAAGCCCCGGCCGCCCGGACCGAGGAGGAGGCTCGCCTTTTTCTCGGCATGGGGCGGGCCTGCTTCCTGGGCAGCGAGAGGTCGGAGGGCCTGGAATCCCTGCGAAAGGCCTTCGAGTGGTTCCGGGCCCGCGGCGACTTGGACCGCATGATCGAGATAGCTACCCTGCCCGGATACCTGCATCCCGGAGAGCCCGGGTCCATCCGCTTCTTCGAGGAGCTGCTTCCCTGCGTCCCGCCCGATTCCCCGGCCCTGGGTCTGACCCTCTACTCCTACGGCATGATCCAGTTCAACAACCTGGGGGACTACGCGGGCGCGGAGGAGACTATCGCTAAGGCTATGGTCCTG
>CAYTYG010000167.1:5990-7112 GCA_964441515.1 uncultured Treponema sp. | reverse complement strand
TGAGGTGCATCACAAGGTCGTGCCGTTCCAGGGAAAACCGGAGGAAGGGCCCGCGGCGCTCCAGGGCGGTGAAGCGGTCCCCGGAGAGCAGCTCCCCGAAGCTCCCCGGCACGAGAAGCCGCAGGACCGTGGGATTGCCCACCTGGACCGACTCGACCCGGCGGCCGGCCAACGCGGGGCGCAGTCGATCGACGATGTAGACAAGGTCGGGGAGTTCGGGCATGGGGAGATTGTATACGGGAAGCCGCGAAGGGTAAACGGAAGGAGCCGCGGAGACGCCCGCGCCCAGGAACAGCGTTTCCGGGATTCATTCGACCAGGAGAAGACCGGTCCAGGAAGGGTCGGCGCAGGGGAAGGAGATCGTGATGCCGACGGCGCCTGCGGTGGAGACCACATCGATGCCGACCGCTTCCATCGAAGGCCGGGCCTCGAAGGGATGACGGCACGCGGCTCCGGGTATCGTGGCCGCGCACTCTTCGCACAGTCCGCAGGCGCCGCCCGAAAGCGCCAGGGAGAAGCCGTATCCCATGTAATGCGCCTTCCGCTCGAGGCTCGACATGAGGACGGAGAAGGACTTCATGCTCTCCCGCATCGAGCGATCGCGCTCCGGGTCCGTCGCCGGGATTGCGCCGACCTTGGCCTGGACGAGGATACCGGTGCGGTACCTAGCGAGGCCCTCGGAAAACTGCCCGGGACTCGGGCAGAGGGGCGGGCACATGAAGCTCCGGTTGTAATGCGGACAGAGGGGCACGCGGCACTTGAGCCCCACCCGCGGATCAAGGACGACCTGCCTCGCCTCGATCGGGACCGCCGCGGTCGCCCCGAGCTCCGCAGCGGCGGAGATCAGGCTCTCGATGTCCGCCTCGACCCCGGCCCTCCCGGACATCCCGTTCCTCCCGCTCACCGACGGCTACCCGGCGGCGGAACGCAGGATCTTGACCAATCGCGAGATGACCTCGATCGCGATCTCGATGTCCTCCCCGGTCGTACGGGCGCCGAGGGTGAGCCGGAGGCTCGAGCTAGCCTCGGAGGGAGAGAGCCCCATGGAGGTCAGCACGTGGGAAACCGGGGCCCGCCCGCCCAGGCAGGCGGAACAGCCCGCGGCGATCACTCCCGCCTCGT
>CAYTYG010000167.1:0-5980 GCA_964441515.1 uncultured Treponema sp. | reverse complement strand
TGTTCGCGGTCACCTCGTTCATCGCCATCAGGAGGGGCTCGTTGCCTACTCCCTCGACGCGTACGTTGAGATTTTGGGGCAGGCGCCTGCGCATGTCGCCGTTCGCCTTGACTCTGCCGCAGCTTGAGGCCAGCCCCTCCAGCAGGCGGTCCCGGAGGGCGGCGAGGCGTCTCTGCTCGGCCGGCATACGCGCGCGCGCGAGGGCGGCCGCGGCGCCGAGCCCGGCTATGCCCGGGACGTTGTGCGTCGAACCCCGCAGACCCCCTTCCTGCCCGCCGCCGTCGAGGAGGGGGAAAAGGCTTGCGGCGTCCCGCGCGAAGAGGGCCCCCGCCCCTTTGGGGCCGCCGAATTTGTGTGCGGACAGGGAAAGCAGATCGGCTCCCAAGGCCCCTACGTCCACGCCCACGTGGCCCGTGGTCTGAACGGCGTCCACGTGCAAGAGGGCGCCCCGTTCGTGTGCTGCACGGGCGGCCTCGGCTATCGGTTGGATCGTGCCTACCTCGTTGTTGGCGTGCATCACGGAGACCAGGACGGTCTCGGGCCGCATCGCGGCGCGCAGGTCGCCGGGATCGAGGATTCCGTCGCGGCCGATCCGGACGAGGCTGGCCTCGAAACCCCGCCGCTGCATGGCCGCCACGCTCCCGAGGACGGCGGAGTGTTCGAAAGCCGTGGCGACGATATGGGGCTTCTTGAGCCCGAGCTCGACGGCGCGGCGTTCCGCGGCGCCTTTTATCGCCCAGTTGTCCGACTCGGTGCCGCCCGATGTGAAGAAGATCTGCCCGGGCCTTGCGCCGAGGAGGGCCGCAACCTCGCCCCGGGCCTTTTCGACCGCTGCGAGGGCCGCATCCCCGGCGGATGAATGCCCGGCGGTCATGGGGTTGCCGTACTCCTCCGTGAAGTAAGGCAGCATCGCCTCGAGAACCTCGGGCTCCACGGGCGTCGTGGCCGCGTTGTCCAGGTAGATGATCTTAGGCATGGAACACCCTCCGATCGGCGTCGGGGCGGATAAAAGGTTCGGGGAAGCTCGGGTGAAGGCTCACGATAGGGTCTCCAGCCGGGCGACTATCTCGGCGTAGAGAGCCCGGTACGCCGCGGCGGCCTTACCCTTCCTGTCCAGGGACGTCACCGGGATCCCCCGGCTCGCCGCTTCCCGCACCCGGACGGACTCCGGTATCGTCGTCTTGAAGAGAAGATGCCCGTACTTGTCGTCCAGGGCCGCCCAGGTCTCCTGGGCGAACCCGTGCCGCTCCTGCATGCTGTTGAGGATGATGCCGAGGGGCCGGACCTCGGCTTGATGGGTGGTCCTGAGCGACTCGATCGAGGAGACCAAGTCGGCCATGCCTTTATACGCGAACCAGGATACATCGGCGGGGATGAGGGCGAAATCGCTGGCCATGAGCGCGCTCCGGGTGAACAGGCCCATGGCGGGGGGCGTGTCGAAAAGTACGACGTCATAGCCCGGCAGGGAGTCGAGCCAGTCCTTGATGGCGAGGATCCGCTCCGTGGAGGATCGGTCCTCGTGCAGGCCGAGGTTCGGGTCGGAGCCGACAAGGTCGAGGCGATCGCCGACCGGGAGAGGCCGGGGGCTTCCCTTGCCGAACAGGAGGGAGATGTTGCTCTCCGGGGGCAGACCGTCTCGGAGAAAGCAGCTCGTCAGGTTTGCCTGGGGATCGAGGTCGACCGCAAGAACCTTTTTCCCGTCGGCCGAGAAAAGCGAGGCGAGGTGGAAGACCAGGGTTGTCTTCCCGACCCCGCCTTTCTGGTTGGTCATGATAATGCGCATGGCTCTCTCCCTTGCCGTCCGTCGTCGGAATTCGGAGCCCTGGACGCGCTTTTTAGGATACCAGCAATACCCCGAATCGGGCAATCGAGAAAACGCTAAATCTTTGCCTTTTATGATAAACAGGGTTTGAATTCGAGCAAAAACACGCTGGAATATGATACAAAATTACCTATCGTACCGAAAAAATCCGTGCTAGAATCGGTACAAGGTTTCGCCGACGAGGAGCATCGCATGGGCATCCTTCAGTCGATCAGGGAACGGGCCGCAAGCCTTGGCAAGACGGTCGTCCTGCCCGAGGGCGATGAGGAGCGCACCCAGCAGGCCGCCGCCATCATGGCAGGATCGGGCATGGCAAAACCCGTCCTTGTCGGCGATGGCGAGTCGATCCGGATCCGCGCGGAAGCGGCCGGCATCGATCTCGGCAGGATGCGCGTAGTCGACGTCGGAAGCTCTCCGAAGCTCGCAGAATACGCGGACCTGCTTTACCGGAAGCGCCGGGCGAAGGGCATGACCGCCGAGAAAGCCGCGGAACTAGCCCGGGATCCCATCCACTTCGCCACCCTCATGCTCGAAAGCGGGGAGGCCGACGCCCTCGTCACCGGAGCCGTGCACTCCACCGGCGACATGCTGAGGCCGGCCCTCCAGATTCTCGGCACCGCCCCGGACGTGAAGACCGTCTCCTCGATGATCCTCATGGTCATGCCCGACGGCAGGCTCTTCGGCTTCGGGGATTGCGCGGTCCTGCCGGACCCCGACCCCGAGCAGCTCGCGGACATCGCCATTGCCACGGCCCTCACCTTCCGGAACCTGACGGGTCTCGAGCCTTCTACGGCGATTCTCAGCTTCAGCACCAAGGGCTCGGCCTCCCACCCGATGGTGGAAAAGGTCGTCAAGGCCGCGGCCCTGGCGCGGGCCAAGCGCCCCGACATGGCCATCGACGGCGAGCTTCAGGTCGACGCGGCGCTCGTCCCCTCGGTAGCCCGCCTCAAGGCGCCCTGGAGCCTCATCGCCGGCAAAGCCAACTGCTTCATATTCCCGGACCTCAACTCCGGGAACATCGGGTATAAGCTCGTACAGCGCCTCGCGGGAGCGGAGGCCATAGGCCCCGTAATCCAGGGCCTGGCCAAGCCGGCCAACGACCTCTCCCGGGGCTGCAGCGCCGAGGATATCGTGAACGTCTGCGCCATCGCGATACTGAACTCGGAGGTGCGCTCCCGATGGACGGCTTGAAAAACGGACGGAAGGCCAAGGCTCCGATTCCTCCGGCCGGGAGAAATACATCCCTCGGCCTGAACCTCGGCCTGGCGGGCCTGGCCGGATCATGGCTGGCCGTACTCGCCTACAACCGCGAGGCGAGGATCGAGCGCTGGCTTGCCGCGGGGATCCTGCTTCTCGTGGGCTTCACGGGTCTCGCTATCCGAAAGCGCGCAAGGCCGGCTCCGGGTAGGGAAAACAACGAGATGGACGGGCGATGAGGGTCGCGGTCGTCGGAGGCAACGCAGCGGGGGCGACCGCCGCCGCGAGGCTAAGACGTTCCCGTCCCGACTGGGAGATACTCCTCTTCGAGCGGGGCGGGCAGGTATCCTTCGCGAACTGCGGCTTGCCCTATTACCTGGAGGGCGTAGTCCGCGAGCGTTCGAGCCTCTTCGCGGAAACCGCGGCCTCCCTCGCCTCCAAGTACCGGATCGACGTCCGGCTGCGGCACGAGGCGATCGCGCTCCACCCCTCCACCCGGGAGCTGACCCTGCGGGAAATCGCAACCGGACGGACCTATACGGAAAGATACGACAAGCTCCTCCTGGCGACCGGAGCCTCGCCGGTCCGTCCCGCGGTGCCCGGCATCGAGGGAAAGGACATACTCTGCCTCTGGTCGATATCGGACATGGACGAGGCGGCCCGGAGGATCCTCGAGAGGAAAAGCTCCGCGGCGATACTCGGAGCGGGTAGGATAGGCTGCCTCCTCGCCGAGGCCCTCCTGGAGCGCGGCCTCTCGGTCGACATCGTCGAGGCTAGGAATCAGGTCCTTTGGCCGCTGGACGCCGAGATAGCCGCCTACGCCCAGTCCGAGTTGGAATCGAAGGGCGTGAGGCTTCGGCTCGGCTGCACGCTGACGGCCGCGGAATCCGGCCTCGGGAACGGCGTCGATCTGCGGCTCCTGGACGGAAGCCTCCTGCATGCCGATTTCGCGGTGCTCTGCGCCGGCTCCAAACCCGACTCCCGGCTCGCCCGGGAGGCGGGCCTGGCGATAGGGGAGACCGGAGGCATAGCGGTCGGTCCGGGGATGCGCACGTCCGATCCCGATATCTACGCCGCGGGCGACTCCGTCGAGGCCGTCCGCAGCGTCTCCGGGCTTCCCGCGCCGTCGGCGCTGGCGGGACCCGCCCATATCCAGGGACGGATCGCGGCCGACAACATCGCGGCCAAGCATCCGGGCTGGGAGGAACGCTTCCAAGGCTGCGTAGGAAGCTCGATCTCGAGGCTTTGGGGTCTTTCGGCGGGGATGACCGGGGCCTGGGCCGAGGAGCTTGTACGGGCGGGCATTCCCTTCCGCTCCGTCCTCGTGCGCTCTCCTTCGTCGGCCCCCTACATGCCCTCCTCGACGCAGCTCTGCCTCAAGCTGCTCTTCGGAACCGACGGGCTCGTCCTGGGGGCGCATGCGGCCGGGACGGAGGGGGTCGACAAGAGGCTGGACGTGATCGCGACGGCCATCCAGATGGGCGCCCGGGTCTCGGACCTGGAAAGGCTCCAGCTCTGCTACTCGCCGAGCCTCGGGACGGCCCGCGACGCGGTCAATATCGCGGGCTCCCTCGCCCTTCGCGCCCTGCGCGGCTCTACGCCTCGATGACGATGGACCGCTCGTCCACCGCGGCCACCCGGCCGTCGATGGATGCGTGCACACGGGCCCCGAGCTTGCCCTCGGGCGGCTCCCCGACCGCCTGACCCCGGCAAACGCCCTCCCCGACCCGGACCAGGGGGACGGCGGGAACGCCGATGCCCTGCTTTAAAGGGATGACCACCTTGTCGGCCCGAACCTCCGACTCGTTCCAATCGACCCGGGCTTCGTGGTAGGCCAGCACCCCGAGGCGCTCGGCCAGGCGTTCGAGGGGAACGAGCCGGCCCTCCCGGAAGGCGTCGACCTGGAGGTCCGCGCGGTGGTGGCGGTCGTTCTTCCAACCCGAGGCCGCAAGCTTCCGCTTGTAGTCCTGGTAAAAGCGCATCGGCGAGAGTTCCAGGGGGCACGAGTAAGCCTCGCAGAGGCGGCATTCGCAGCACATCAAGGAAGCCGTGACGATCGAATCCTTGACCGCGATCCCGTAGGCCCCGGCCCTCATGATTTCGTGGGGATTGAAGGCGTGGCCCAGGAGGTTGCGGGGACAGAGGATCGTGCAATCCCTGCACTGGTCGCAGCTCGCCTTGCCCCGCTTCCTCCACTGCTCCGGGGAGCGGGACAGGAAGCGGACCACCTTCCCGTCCGCCGGAAGGACGAGGATTCCGCTCGTCGTTTTCGTTATGTATTCCGCGGAGGGATCCTTCACGAGGCTGCCCATCATCGGCCCCCCCGCCACGACCGCGGTCCCGGCTTCGGGCAGGGTCGGACCGCCCGCAAGGGCTATGACCTCGGAGAAGCTCATGCCCACGGGGACGCGGAGTGTGACCGGGGAGGCGACCTCGCCGTTTACCGTGACGTGCCGATGGGTGACGGGCAAGGCCTCGTCCACCGCGAGGGCGATGTTCGCCAGGGTCCCGACGTTCTGCACTACGCAGCCTACGTTTAGCGGCAGCCCCGTCTCGGGGATGATCTTCCCCGTGACCTCGTAGACCAGGCAAAACTCGTCGCCGGAAGGATAGGCGCTCTTCTCGATCACGAAAAGTTCGACCGGACAGTTCTTGGCCTCAGCCCCGCCCTCCTGGGCGCGCAAGACCGCCTCCAGGCCGGCCAGGGCGCGTTTGTAGTGCCGCTTCAGGGCGATGATGCCCTTCTTAGCCTTCACGGCCTGCACCGCCAACCGGACACCCCGGACTACGAGCTCCGGATGGGCGGCCATAAGGTCCTGGTCGCAGCGGAGCATGGGTTCGCACTCCGCACCGTTGGCTATGACAGTGTCGATGCCGCTCGCCGCCAGCTTCACATGGGTCGGGAACCCGGCGCCGCCGGCTCCCACGACGCCGCCTTCCTTGACTCGCTGCGCGATCTCG
>CAYTYG010000166.1:5465-7135 GCA_964441515.1 uncultured Treponema sp. | reverse complement strand
TCCGGGCGGAACGGGCCCCCGGCTCGAGAAAACCAATCCCAGGAGCGCGTCGTGAACAAGCCAGGATCCTTCCAGCGGTACCTCAACCGGTTCGGCTGGTTGTGCGTTGCCCCCTCCGTAATCCTTTTCTGCGCCTTCATGCTCTACCCCATCCTGTCGTCCCTCTACTACGTGACGCGCAAGTGGAAGGGCATGACCAACACGTTCATCGGGCTGGGGAATTTCCTCCGGATGGGGCAGGACAAGGTGTTCCAGGCGGCGCTTGGGAACAACTTCCTCTTCATGGTCATCCAGATACCGATCATGATCTTCCTGGCCCTGGTGCTAGCGGTCCTTTTGAACCAGAGGATACGTAAGTTCAAGGGAGTCCTCCGGCTGGCCATCTTCCTTCCGGCCGTCACTTCCCTCGTCGTGGTGTCCGTCCTCTTCCGCGTCCTTCTGCAGGAAAACGGCATGCTCAACAACGTCCTTCTGAAGGCTCACCTCATCACCGAGCCGATAGGGTGGCTCAACAACGCGAACTGGGCCAAGGTGACCATCATCCTGGCCATGACTTGGCGGTGGACGGGATACAACATGGTGTTCTTCCTCGTGGGCCTGCAGAGCATAGACCCGGAGATCTACGAAGCCGCGGAGGTCGACGGCGCATCCAAGGTCCGGCAGTTCTTCCGGATCACCGTTCCCCTCCTTTTGCCGGTGATCCTCTTCTCCCTCGTCACGTCCACGAGCGGGACCATGCAGCTCCTGGACGAGCCCAACATCCTGACCTGGCAGGGGGGCCCCTCCAACGCCACGATGACCGTCGCGCTGTACATCTACCGCCAGGCGTTCTTCGTCAGCGCGGATTTCGGGTACGCCACGGCCATGTCCTACGTCGTGGTGCTCATCTCGGGCGTCTTCGCCTTCATCCAGATGCGCCTCCTGGGCGACCAAGGGAGAGCCAAATGAGCGCGGTTCGCACCTGGAAAGCGGGCCGCATCCTCTCCGTAGCCGTCCTCCTGGCTGCGGCGGCGGTCAGCGTTTTCCCCTTCGTGTGGATGGTCGTCGGGTCCACCCAGAACCCCAGCGAGGTCCTCCACGGCCGCCTGGTTCCGGGGGGCGAGTTCGGCCGAAACTGGGTCAAGGCGGCGACGATGTACAACCTTCCCCGGTTCTTCTTCAACTCCCTCAAGATCGCCTTTCTGACGGTCTTCCTCGGGCTATTGGTGAACGGGTTCGCCGCCTACGGCTTCGAGAAGTACAAATCGAAGGCGCGCGAGCGCGTCTTTGGCATCCTCCTCCTGACCCTGATCATTCCCGGGATCGCCCTTGTCATCCCGCAGTTCAGGCTCTTCGCCTTCTTCAAGATGCTGAACAGCCACGCGGCCATCGTCCTGCCCTCGATCATGTCCGTCTTCATCATCTTTTTCATGCGGCAGAACTTCAAGATGTTCCCCAAGGAGATCATCGAGGCGGCGCGGGCGGACGGGGCGGGGGAGCTCTCGATCTTCGTCCGGATCGTGACGCCCTCCATGCAGGCGACCTACGTCTCCGCGGCCATCTACATTTTCATCAACCAGTGGAACTCCTACCTCTGGCCCCTGATCACGATCCTTACGGACGCCAGGAAGACGCTGCCCATCGCGATCAGCTCCATGATGGGGGCCTACACGATCGAGTACGGGGCCCTC
>CAYTYG010000166.1:0-5455 GCA_964441515.1 uncultured Treponema sp. | reverse complement strand
AAACTCCCTTACATTGCAATATTCATATCGCGCCCGAATTTCCGTTTCAGGTTCTCGGTGCTCCCGGTCCTGATCCTCTTCCTGGCGCTCCAGAAGCAGTTCGTGGCGGGCCTGCTGGGCTCCGTGAAGTAGAACGGGGGCCGGCCCCCAAGGAGCGGAAGCAACATGGATGGAAACGTTTTTTTCGGAACCTGCCCCTGGGAGAGCCCGGAGGTCCAGGGCCTGGGCCGCCTTCCCATGCGAGCGCCCCTCTTGCCCTGGCCGAACGCCGAGGATGCCCGCCGGGCGGCCCGACTGGGCCCCGCCGGCGGGGAGCCGCCGGGGAACCCCTTCGTCCTGTGCCTGGACGGGACCTGGTCCTTTTCCCTGGCGGAAAACCCAGCATCCGCCCCGGAGGGCTTTTTCCTCCCGGGCTTCGACGACTCCGGCTGGGGGAGCATCCGGGTCCCGGGAACGTGGACCCTCCAGGGCTTCGACAAGCCCCACTACACGAACGTTATCATGCCCTTCGGCAACGTTCCCCCGGCCGCACCGTCCCGGCGCAACCCCACGGGACTGTACCGCACCGTCTTCGACCTGCCCCCGGCGTGGAAGGGCCGCCGGATCGTCCTCCACGTGGGCGGGGCCGAGAGCTTCCTGGAGGCTTGGTGCAACGGCGGGGCCCTGGGCTTCTCCAAGGACACGAGGCTTCCCTCGGAGTTCGACCTCACCGGGCTGCTGAGGCCCGGGCGCAACCTCCTGGCCTTCCGGGTCATCCGCTACTCGGACTCGAGCTTCGTCGAGGACCAGGACCAGTGGTGGTACGGCGGGATCTACCGGAGCGTCCGGCTCTACTCCACGGAACACGCCTACATCGCGGACGTCGAGGCCCGCGCCCGGGCCGTCCCGGACTTCTCCTCCGGCTCCGTGGAGGCCGCCGTCCGCCTGGGCTTCCTTCGGGACCCGGCGGCCCGGCTTCTCCCGGCCGGTTCGGCGGAGACCGATTATCCGGAAGGCGGCCGGGACCTTCCCCCGGGGGACTGGACCGTGCGCCTTGCCCTTTACGGCCCGAGGGTCCGGGGGCACGGCGGTCCGGACGCGTCGGGGGAAACGCCCCTGGCCTCGGCGGAGGCCAAGGTGGGCCCCCTCTACCGGGAGTCCCGCTGGGAAGCCCGAATTTCGATTCCCGTCGAAAACCCCGCCCCCTGGTCCGACGAGAACCCCGCGCTCTACTGCCTCGCGGCCAGCCTCGTCTCCCCGGAGGGGAGGGAGCTGGAGCATACGGCGATCAGGATCGGCTTCCGGACGGTCGAGGTCCGGGACCGCAGGCTCCTGGTAAACGGCCGGCGCGTGATGATACGGGGCGTCAACCGCCACGAGCACGACGAGCGCCGCGGCAAGACCCTCGACACGGAGGGGATGCTAAGGGACATCGAGCTTTTAAAGCGGAACAACTTCAACGCCGTACGCCTTTCCCACTACCCGAACGACGAGCGTTGGTACGAACTCTGCGACGAGTTCGGCCTGTACCTCTTCGACGAGGCGAACATCGAGAGCCACGCCTACTACGACCACCTCTGCCGGGACCCGAGGTGGGCCGCGTCCTTCCTGGAGCGCGGGATGCGCATGGTTATCCGGGACCGCAACCACCCCTCGGTCATCGTCTGGTCCCTTGGGAACGAGTCGGGCTACGGCCCGAACCAGGACGCAATGGCCGGCTGGATCCGCTCCGCGGACCCCACCCGCCCCCTTCATTACGAGGGGTGCATGCGCCCCGAATGGGGACAGAGCTGGTCGACCCTGGAGTCCCTGAAGCGGGGCGCGGCCGCGACGGACATCGTGTCCACCATGTACTCCCCCCTGACCCTGCTTGAGGACTGGGCGCGCACCACCCGGGACGGCAGGCCCTTCATCCTCTGCGAGTATTCCCACGCCATGGGCAACTCCAACGGCTCCCTGGCCGACTACTGGGCCCTCTTCGAATCCCGCGAGGGCCTGCAGGGGGGCTTCATCTGGGACTGGGTGGACCAGGGCATCGAGGCCTTCGACGAGTCGGGGACCAAGTACTGGAAGTATGGAGGCGACTTCGGGGACGAGCCCTCGGACTTGGACTTCGTCTGCAACGGGCTGGTGTTCCCGGACCGCACGGCGAAGCCCGCCCTGGCCGAGGCCGCCTGGCTCTTCCGTCCGGTGGCCGCCCGGGCGGATCACCCGGCTACCGGCCGGGTACGGATACGGAACCGCCGACACTTCCGCGGCCTTTCGGACATCCGCCTCCAGTGGCGGATCGAGGCCGAGGGGGAGGTCCTCCTTAGCGGAAGTTCGGGGCTTCCCGACCTGGGTCCGGGGCTGGAGGCCGAGATCGACCTGGGCATCCCCTGGACGGACGGGACACGGGAGGCCGCGGGCCGGGTAGAGTCCTTCCTGATCCTCGATTTCGTACTGGACCGGCCGACTTCCTGGGCCCCGGAAGGCTACCGCCTGGGCTGGGAGCAGCTCCAAATCTCCGCGCCGCCGAGGAGGCACGCGGCATCCTCCGACGCCTCGGTCGCGATGGGTGGGGACTCGGGGGGATGGATCGCCCGGGTTCGGCCGGCCGGGGGCGTATCCTGGGAGGCCTTCGTCTCCCCGTCGGGTTTCCTGGAGCGTCTTATCGTGGACGGGAAGCCCGTCCTCGCCTCCCCCCTGGTGCCGAACCTCTGGCGGGCGCCCACGGAAAACGACGGGCTCAAGCTCTTCCAGGACAAGCGCGGCATCCCGGACTTCTCGTTCTACTACGAGAACAAGGCTATGTACGAATGGCTGGACGCGGGGCTCGACGAACTCTCGTTCTCGGACCCGGAGGTCCGGAACGACGACGGAAACCGGACTCTCCGGACGGTCCATGAGGTAACGACCCGAACGGGCCGCCGCGCCGGACGCTTCCTCCAGGAGCTGCGGTTCCTCGACGCGGGGATTTGCGCGGAATTCCTCCTCGACCTGGACCCCGGCCTTCCCGAGCTGCCGAAGGCGGGCCTCCTGTGCTCCCTCCAGCCCGGCTTCGAGCGGGTCCGTTGGTACGGCCGCGGCCCCCAGGAGTGCTACTCGGACCGCAAGGCGGGCGCCGCGGTCGGGCTCTGGGAATCCCCGGTGGACGACCTTGCTGTGCCCTACGTCCTTCCCCAGGAGAACGGGAACCGCACGGATACGCGATGGCTTGAAATAGCCTCGTCCTCGGCGGGCCTACGGTTGGAGGGGAGTTCCCTCTTCGACTTCACGGCTTCGCACCACGAGGCGGCCCAGCTCTGGAAGGCCGCGCACACGAAGGACCTTGTCCGCAGGGAGGCTACCTTCCTCTGCCTCGACGCGGCCCAGCGGGGCCTGGGCACCGCCACCTGCGGCCCGGACACCCTGGAACGCTACCGTATACGCCCCCGCCCCCTCCGGCTGGAGCTCCGGCTCCTTCCCTTCGTCCCGAGGTGATGCCGCCGGGCCGCCGCTCCAGCCATCCGACGGCCCCGGAAGTACGAAAAGGGCCGCACGGGCGTCCCTTGGCACCGCAGGGAGCCGGCTGGATTCGCGCCAGCCGGATGGAAGGCCGGCCGCCCGCGGGCGGCCCGGCTTTCCTGCTCCCGTCTAGTATTTCTGTGTCGCCCCGGTTCCCGCGTCCACGTAGTCTTCGGGTTCCGGCACGCCCACGGCGGGGTACTTGGCGTTGTGGTAGGCCAGCAGGGCCTTGAGGATCTGCTTCAGGTTCACTATGCTGACCGTGGCGCCGCTGATCGTGTCGACGGAATCCAGGGTATCGAGCTTCTGGTTCACCAGGAGGGGCATGAAATCCTGCTCGACGTCCTGGCGGGTTTTTCCGGAGGGGAATTTCGGACTGTCCCCCCAGTAGTTGTACCAGACCTTGCGGATCTTGCCCCCCGCCCCGGACTTTGCGATCTCCACGTAGAGAAGGGAGCGTTCGTTAACGGACTCCTGCCGGCAGGTGCAGGAGGTGAAGGCCACCTGGTACCGAACGTAGACCTGGGCTTCGAACTCCCAGGCTATCCACGCGGCCGTGTCGGTAGGGGTACCGAAGCCGTCCACATGCACGAAGGGAAGTATCTGCTCTGTTCCGAGTAATCCGGCGCTCGGGGTCCCCTTCGTGGGGGGCCCGCCGACGCAGCCGGAAAGCACCAAGGCCGCCAGGGCGGCAAGAAGGATAAACTTCCTCATGGCTTATCCTAGTGGGCCGCGGGGGCCGGAAGCGCGTACTCGCCGTCCCCGAGCACCTTGCGGGTACCCTTGTAATCCTTGAACGCCCCGGCGTTGAAGGTGGTGTAGCCCTTGGCGTCCAGGATAACCTTGACGAAGGCCGCGCGGGTGCCGCTGGCGCAGTAGAGAACGATCGCCTTCTTGGGATCGAAGTAGTTGGAGAAGGCGAAGGAGTCGTTGACCTTGGCCTTGGATATGTCCCAGGTGGAGCCTCCCCGGATGACCATGCGGTTCTCCAGGTACTGAAAGAAGGGGATAGCCTCGGTTCCCTTGATGTAGCCGCCGTTGAAGCGCTCCTCGAAATTCCGCAGGTCCACGACCTCCACGTCGGGCCTTCCCAGGAAATCGTCGAGGTTCGCCATGGTGATGGGGGAATCCTTCGCGGCGGCCGACTGGACCGTCGCGGGGACGGCGGCGGGAGCGGCTACCTTAGGAGCGGACACGCAGCCCATGGTAAGAACCAGGACCGCCAGGAACAGGATACCGGAAACCTTTCTCATACAAACCTCCATAAGAATTGGGTTTCGTCCACAGAATATGAATATATTTCTAGTTAGATATTTAAATATAGAGATAAAGATATTTATTTGTCAATATGAAAAATCCCAGGCCTGCCGTTTCAAGGCCGGGTACCAAGGATTCCCGGAGCCTTCCTTGACAGGCGCCTCCGCCGGGCCTACAGTAGGTCCGGATGAAAAAGAATTCCGCGCTCCCGGCGGCGTAAGCCGGGCAAGAACAAAGAGCATCCGGCCGCCCGAATCCTCGCTGCCGGAATCGGTTCTTGCGCGTTAAAGCCGCACTATCCCGACGCTCCCCGAGGTACAGCGGAAAGGTACCCCGGTCCGCTTGGCGGACCGAATCTTTCTGGCGGGATAGCCATCATGCAGACACACGAAGATATCCTCATCTCCTGTTCCAACCTCTGCCGCTCCTATACCAAGGTTCTCAAGGCGGAGGGCCCGGGCGCGGGCTTCCGAAACCTCTTCCGGGGGGAAAAGACCCTGGTTCCGGCGGTGCTCGACTTCACCTTCCAGCTCCGGCGCGGGGAGTTCCTGGGCCTCGTGGGGCCGAACGGGGCCGGAAAGACGACGCTGGTCAAGATGCTGGCCGGGCTCATCCGGCCCCATGGCGGCCGGCTGTCGGTCCTGGGACACAATCCCTCAAAACGGGAAGACTCGTTCCTCTCCCGCATAGCCCTGGTCCTGGGGCAGAGAAGCCAGCTATGGTGGGACCTCCC
>CAYTYG010000165.1:0-7206 GCA_964441515.1 uncultured Treponema sp. | reverse complement strand
CCCCTGTTTGCTCGGAACCTCTACACGATGAGCACGGTAACCCTTCTCTCGGTCATTCCGCGGATCGCCGAGGCGGAGCGGGGTTCGGAGTTCGGTTCCCCGGTGTTCAGCGTCGTGATCATGGAGCAGGCGAAGGACGCCGCCCAGCTGATCTGTTCCATGGTGCCGGCCATCGCCGCGAAGGACGTTCCCATAACCCTGGGGGAGGCTACGAACCTCCTGGACATCCTCGCCCGGCTGACGGTCAACCTGGACTCCCCCGCCCTCCTTTTGACCTCGGGGGAGGCCGCGATGCTCTCCCTTCGGGACTCCCTGGCCCGGCGGCTGGCGGAGGGCTCCATCCGGAGGATCTACGTCAGCTATGACCTGGGGGGCTTCGGGGTGGACGCGGAGTATTTCCAGTCCCAGATGACGGACTTCGTGGAGATGATATCCAGCGCGGTCCTGGCCGAGGTGGACCAGCAGCTTTTCATCGCGGTGCGGCGGGCCTCCGACGCCCGGAAGATGTTCCTGATCGTCGTCGTCGCCGTGGTGGTCGGGTATTCCCTGGCGACCCTGCTCTCCCTGGCGGCCATCCTTGGGGTGGTGCGGACGGCGCGGTCGGTGACGGAGTCGCTGCGGGAGATATCGAAGGGCGGGGGGGACCTGACGCGGCGCCTGGACATCAAGTCGCGGGACGAGCTAGGGGAGCTGGCGGAGCACTTCAACGACTTCCAGGACTCGCTGTCGCGGCTGGTGCGGGAGATCAAGGAGACGACGGTATCCCTGTCGGAGGTGGGCTCGGAGCTGTCGAGCACGATGGAGGAGACTGCGTCGGCGGCGGTGCAGATCAGCGCGAACGTGGACAGCGTGAAGCGGAGGACGGTGGACCAGAGCGCGAGCGTGACGGAGTCGTCCGCGACGGTGGAGAAGATCGTGGAGAACCTGAAGGTTCTGAACGACGTGATAACGCGGCAGGCGGACAGCGTGGCGAACTCGTCGGCGTCGATCGAGGAGATGGTTGCGAACGTGCAGTCCGTGACGAGGAGCATCGAGCGGATGGACGAGGAGTACTCGCGGCTGATGGAGTCGGCGGGGCTTGGGAAGACGGTGCTGGAGAAGACGGTGACGGACGTGCGGGACATATCGGAGAGGTCGGAGCGGCTGAGGGACGCGAACTCTCTGATTTCGACGATAGCGGCGCAGACGAACCTGTTGGCGATGAACGCGGCGATCGAGGCGGCGCACGCGGGGCAGGCGGGGTTGGGGTTCGCGGTGGTGGCGGACGAGATCCGGAAGCTGGCGGAGAACGCGGCGAGGCAGTCGAAGGCGATATCGCTGGACGTGCGGGAGATATCGGCGGCGATCGGGGCGGTGGTTACGTCCGCGGACGAGGCGTCGTCGAGGTTTGCGGACGTGGTGTCGAAGATCGAGCAGATCCGTTCGGTGGAGGAAGGGATCAAGATGGCGATGGCGGAGCAGTCGACGGGGTCGACGCAGGTGCTGGAATCGCTGAACCAGATCAACGAGATCACGGAGGAAGTGAGCCGTGGAGCGGCGGAGATGCAGGCGGGGTCGGACGCGGTGCTTGGGGAGATGAAGCGGCTGATGGACGGGAGCGTGGAGATAGAGCACTCGATGACGGAGATAGCGGCGGGAGCGTCGGAGGTGTCCCAGGCGTCCACGATGACCGCGGACCTGACGGTGAAGAACCGGGAGGGCATCACGCTGGTGAGCGAGCGGATGGGCCGCTTCAAGATATGATGGGCCGCCCGAGCCCCCGGTCGCCGGGGGCTTCCCGCGCAACCTGTAGGACCTTTTGTCATTTGAATATAAGGTAAATAAAAGCGGGCCGCAAGCCGAGAATGCAGGTAGCTGTGCGAGTCAAGAGGACCGCTTGCGGCTTCCATACCGGGAAAAGGGACGATAACGACTGTACGCTTCCCGTATTCGGATTTGACCTTCCATCCTTCCCGCAGGACAGCCGAAAGCGCCGCTTCATTCTGTTAAAATCTAAGGGTATACTGCGCTTATGAAGACCAGAAAACACCGATCCCTGAGGCGGAAGCTGCTTGCCCCCCTCGTTTTCGCGATCCTGATAGGACTGGGATTCGCGATCGCCATCATCTTCCAGACTTCCACGAATTCAAAAGCCCTGGAAGCCAGCGTACGCAATCTGCGGCTCCTGGGGGCTACGTCCACCCTGATACAGGAGATGCAGAACGAACGGGGATTGACGGACGGGCTCATGTCCGGGGATGTGATCCTGGACGCCGTGGTGGAGCAGCGGGCGGAAACGGACAAGGCGATCGTTCTTTTTAAAAAGAGCCTGGAGCAGTCCCGCCTGCCAGAAGACATCATCACGGAAGCCGTGGGCGGCGTGGATTCTCTGGCCGACCTGAGGGAGAGGATCAACCCGGAAAACAAGTACATGTCCTTCCGGAACTTCTATACCATATCCATCAATTCCATCTTGAAAATCATTCCCCTGGTGGCCCAGGCGGAGCGGGGTTCGGAGTTCGGCTCCCCGGTATCCAGCATCGTGCTGCTCGAGGAGGCGAAGGACGCCGCGCACCTTATCCGCGCCATAGTCCCTCCGATCATCAAGAACGACGAGCCGATTTCCCTGGGGGAGGCTACGGAGCTTCTCAACATCCTCGCCCGGCTGACGGTCAACCTGGACTCCCCCGCCATTTCCCTGAGCGCCGGGCAGGACGCGGTCACGGTGCTCCGGGATCTGGCCGCGCGGCGGCTGGCGGAAGGCGCGGTCCGGAGAATCTACATGAGCTACTCCGCGGGGGAATACGATTTCGAAGCGGGACAGTTCGTCGAGGAGCTGACCGCGTTCGTCAATCTCATGACGCAAGCCATACAGGCCGAGATAAACGCACAGGTGGCCCTTGCGACCGAGGACGACGCGCGCGCCCGGAGCCTCTTCCTGGTCGTCACGGCTGCGGTCGTCGCGGGCTATTCCCTGGCCGCCATATGGGCGCTCGTCATCATCCTGGGGGTGGTGCGGACGGCGCGGTCGGTGACGGAGTCGCTGCGGGAGATATCGAAGGGCGGGGGGGACCTGACGCGGCGCCTGGACATCAAGTCGCGGGACGAGCTAGGGGAGCTGGCGGAGCACTTCAACGACTTCCAGGACTCGCTGTCGCGGCTGGTGCGGGAGATCAAGGAGACGACGGTATCCCTGTCGGAGGTGGGCTCGGAGCTGTCGAGCACGATGGAGGAGACTGCGTCGGCGGCGGTGCAGATCAGCGCGAACGTGGACAGCGTGAAGCGGAGGACGGTGGACCAGAGCGCGAGCGTGACGGAGTCGTCCGCGACGGTGGAGAAGATCGTGGAGAACCTGAAGGTTCTGAACGACGTGATAACGCGGCAGGCGGACAGCGTGGCGAACTCGTCGGCGTCGATCGAGGAGATGGTTGCGAACGTGCAGTCCGTGACGAGGAGCATCGAGCGGATGGACGAGGAGTACTCGCGGCTGATGGAGTCGGCGGGGCTTGGGAAGACGGTGCTGGAGAAGACGGTGACGGACGTGCGGGACATATCGGAGAGGTCGGAGCGGCTGAGGGACGCGAACTCTCTGATTTCGACGATAGCGGCGCAGACGAACCTGTTGGCGATGAACGCGGCGATCGAGGCGGCGCACGCGGGGCAGGCGGGGTTGGGGTTCGCGGTGGTGGCGGACGAGATCCGGAAGCTGGCGGAGAACGCGGCGAGGCAGTCGAAGGCGATATCGCTGGACGTGCGGGAGATATCGGCGGCGATCGGGGCGGTGGTTACGTCCGCGGACGAGGCGTCGTCGAGGTTTGCGGACGTGGTGTCGAAGATCGAGCAGATCCGTTCGGTGGAGGAAGGGATCAAGATGGCGATGGCGGAGCAGTCGACGGGGTCGACGCAGGTGCTGGAATCGCTGAACCAGATCAACGAGATCACGGAGGAAGTGAGCCGTGGAGCGGCGGAGATGCAGGCGGGGTCGGACGCGGTGCTTGGGGAGATGAAGCGGCTGATGGACGGGAGCGTGGAGATAGAGCACTCGATGACGGAGATAGCGGCGGGAGCGTCGGAGGTGTCCCAGGCGTCCACGATGACCGCGGACCTGACGGTGAAGAACCGGGAGGGCATCACGCTGGTGAGCGAGCGGATGGGCCGCTTCAAGATATGATGGGCGCTTCCGATCGGGAATTCCCCGGACGGCTTGCCGCGGCGGGGGTGCCGTCATGACGCGAAACGACGAGAAAGGCCTCCGGGTGGACGGATCCACGTTAAAGCTTCCTGTTTTTTTTCTGGCCCTTTTCTACGGGATCGCGGCGTGGGTCTACGCCGCCACCGGGAAGCCGTTCTTCCTATGGAACTTCGGCTATCTCGGAACCGCCCTGGCCGTGGGGCTCTTTCTGGCCTCCGCCCTGCCCCGGGCCCGCGCGCAGCTGGGACGACGGGTCGCCCAGCTCCTGGTCGGACTGTACATGCTGGGTTTCCTGGGGTTCCTCGAGGGCGAGAACATGCAGATCGAAGGTTTTTTCTTCTACCTTCTTTCGGGGGTGTTCGAGGGAGCCCTGCTTCACTACCTCATCGCCAAGATCGCGGGCCCCGTCTTTTTCGGGCGCGGATGGTGCGGATGGGCCTGTTGGACGGCCATGGTCCTCGATTTCCTTCCCTGGAAGCGGAAAGGCCGGGCGGGCCGCAATCCGGGAGGCTACCTGCGGTATCTGCATTTCGCGGGATCCCTCGGGCTCGTCCTGTATCTCTGGGTGATCGCGAAAGACCGATCGTACATGGATGCGCCGGGCCGGGAACTGCGCTGGCTTTTGGCGGGGAACGCGTTGTACTACGCCGCGGCCGTGATCCTGGCGTTCGCGTTCCGGGATAACCGTGCCTTCTGCAAGTATCTTTGTCCCATTCCCGTCCTTCAGAAGCCGGCCGCGAGGTTCGCACTGCTCAAGCCGCGCATCGACCCGGCCCTGTGCGTCGAATGCGGGGCCTGCGAGCGGGCGTGCCCCATGGACGTCCCCCTGCTCGAGTACAAGGCCCGGGGCCGCCGGGTCGAATCTACGGAGTGTATTCTTTGTTTCGCCTGCGTCCAGGCCTGCCCAAAGGGCGCCGTGGCGGCCGATTTCGGCCGTTTCCCCGCCCGTTCCCGGCGGAAGGCCGGGGGATGAAGCGCGAATTTCATTTTTCGAAAGATTCTTCCGGAAGTAACTTGATTCTTTTTTAGGGCCGTGATACGGTTCTTTCCATGATAACGGGCTCGAGCGGCGCCGGGCTTCCGAACGGTCGGCGCGCGGACAACCCAGAATCCCCCTCCCTTTCCTACTCCTTTTACTATTTTTATCTCCTCTTCCGGGCATAGGGCTCCTTCGCGGCGCGGCCGGTCGGGGTGAGCCCCTACCGTAACCGGCCGCGAACCGGGAAGCCATCCCCTGGGCCGCGCCTACGCGTACGCGCCGGTCCGGAGCTCTTCCAGGGCCCGTTTCATACGGTCCAGGGCGGTTTCTATCACGGAGTCGGCCGCCGCGAAGGAAATGCGGAGGCACCGGGCCTCCCCGAAGGCGGAGCCCGGTACGAAGGCCGCCCGGGCCTGCTCCAGCAGGAAGAGGGCCAGGTCGTCGGTGGTCCGGAGAGTTCGGCCCTGGTACCGCAGGCCGAAGAAGGAGGAGATATCCGGATACAGGTAGAACGCTCCGTCGGGATCCCGGAGCTCGATCCCCGGCATGGAGCGCAGGCGGGCGGCGGCGCTGTCACGGCGGGCCGCGAAGGCCCGGACGAATCCGTCGATCACCTCCGGGGGCGTCTCCAGGGCGGCCAGGGAGGCTTTCTGGGAGATGGAGGAAGCGCAGGTCGTGGTCTGGCCCTGCAGGGCTATGCAGGCGTCCACCGCGGGGCGCGGCCCGGCCAGGAAGCCTATGCGCCAGCCCGTCATGGCGTGGGACTTGGAAAGGCCGTTCACCACGACGCAGCGGTCCGCCAGGGAGGGGATGCGGGCCGGGCTCGGAACCTCCGGGACGTACCGGATGCGCTCGTAGACCTCGTCCGAGAGGACCCACACCTCCGGGCGCCCGGCCAGGACGGCCGCCAGGGCTTCGAGTTCGGCCCGGGTGTACACGGCCCCGGTGGGATTGCTGGGGGAACAGAGGATGAGAAGCCGCGTCCGGGGGCCCAGGGCGGCCTCCAGTCGGTCGGGACGGAGCTTGTAGCCCTCCGAGGCCTCGGTGGGAACCAGGACGGGCTTGGCGCCGGCGATCTTCACGATCTCGGCGTAGGTGGACCAGGAGGGCACGGGGATGACCGCCTCGTCGCCGGGCCCCAGGAGGGCCAGGACGGCGTTGGATATGCAGCTCTTGGCCCCGCAGGATACCATCACCTGGGACGCGGGGTAGGCAAGGCCGTTCTCCCGGGCGAGCTTCCGGGCTACGGCTTCCCGGAGCTCCGGGTACCCGGCCACAGGGGTGTACTTGTCGGCGCCCTCGGCGATGGCCCGGGCGGCCGCCTCGCGGACGTTGGCGGGGGGATGGAAGTCCGGCTCGCCGACCGTGAGGTCCGCGATCTCGACTCCCGAGGCGGCCAAGTCGCGGGCGCGCTGGTTCATGGCGATGGTGCGGGAGGGTTCTATCGTCCGCGCTCGTTCGGAGAGTCCGGGCATGGCGGCTCCTTTCGGCGTTGTCTCGGAACATCCAGCCGCGGCGGGATGCTTCGCCGGAATGCCGAGGCATTCCGACGGTTAGTGTATACGATCCCTTCGCGGATTAGGCAAGCCGCGGGACCGGGTGGACCCGGGAAGGATGGAAAACCATGAAGAATTTGCAGCTGGCCGGGACGCGCTCGGGCAGCGTCAAGACCGTGGTGGAGGCGGGGGGCGTGCGCCTGGGGCAGGGACTCACCGTGATCGCGGGGCCCTGCGCCGTGGAATCCGAGGACCAGATGATACGGACCGCCGTCGCGGTCAAGGCCGCGGGGGCCGCCATGCTCCGGGGCGGGGCCTTCAAGCCCCGTACCTCGCCGTACTCCTTCCAGGGTCTGGGCCTCAAGGGCCTCAAGCTCCTGGACAAGGCCCGCCGGGAGACGGGGCTGCCCATCGTGACCGAGGTGATCGACACCCGGGACGTCTCCTGGGTGGGGGAATACGCGGACGTCCTACAGATTGGGGCGCGGAACATGCAGAATTTCTCCCTTCTCCGGGAGGCGGGGAAGTCCGGCAGGCCCATCCTCTTGAAGCGCGGGATG
>CAYTYG010000164.1:0-7251 GCA_964441515.1 uncultured Treponema sp. | reverse complement strand
CGTCGTAAGTGTTACACGGTGATATTCGGTGATTTTGGGCGTCTCCAGTATGACACGCTGGGGGTCACAAGTTCGACTCTTGTATCGCCCATCCAAGGGGCTGTCCTTCCGGACAGCCCCTTTTTTATATGCCGGGGCTTGCCAGAAGGGACGATCCGTCCAATACTGATCCTCGAACCTGTATCCATATCCTGGTATTCCATATCGTCTCTTGGTTTCGGACCGGTTCGTGGAGGATGTTTTAAAAAGCCCGGAGGCCTTGGTTTGGCCGTATTGCCACAAGATCGATCACAAATGCAAAAAGAAACAACACAAATTGACATATTTCCAATCCTATTCTATACTGATTGCTCTGGAGGCCATACTTAATGCTGGCAGTCGAGCGAAGGAAAAAAATCCTCGAATTGTTGAGGCAACAAGGGATTGTCACGGTGATGGACCTCAGCTCCCAGTTCGAGGTAAGCGAAGAGACGATACGGCGGGATCTCCAGAAAATGGAGAACTCGAACGGGATAGCCCGGACCTACGGCGGCGCCTACATCACGAAGGCCGTGCACGGCGACATCCCGATACGCATCCGCGAGGGCATGTGCCTGGAGGGCAAGGAGACCATCTCGTCCATCGCGGACGATCTCATACTCGACGGGGAAACGGTCATCCTGGATTCCAGCACGACGGCGCTGCATATCGCGGAGCGCCTCAAGTCCGGCCGCCACGTGGTCGTGATCACGAACGCGATCAAGGTGGCCATAACCTTGGCGGAGAGCGACGGAGTCAAGGTGGTCTGCGTGGGGGGGACGCTGAGGGGAAGCCAGCTCAGCTTCGTTGGACCCGCCGCGGAGAAATCCCTGGGCGGATACTACGCCGACAAGGCCTTCGTCTCCTGCACGGGGGTGGACATCGCCAACGGGGTGACCGATTCCGACGAGCAGGAGGCGGAAATCCGCAAGCGCATGCTCGAACAGGCCCAGAAGAAGTACCTCATTGCGGACAACACGAAGCTCGGAAAGACCTCCTTTTCCCTGATATCCCACATAGACGCGATCGACGGGCTTATAACGGACAAGAAGCCCAGCGAGGAATGGGCGGCGGTCCTGGAACGGTCCGGGATCGGCCTTTACTTCAAGCACCAGGACGAAGCGATCGACGCAGAGGACGAGTGATCATGGACCGGCTTAATCCCTTCACGGTAAAAAAGGAAATCTGCGACATCGGCCGCAGGATGTACGATCGGGAGTTCGTGGCGGCCAACGACGGGAACATATCCGTCCGCATTTCGGACAACGAGATCGTCACGACGCCCACGGGGGTCAGCAAGGGGTTCATGACCCCGGACATGATGGTCACCGTCAACCCGGAGGGGGCCGTGCTGGAGGGCAAGCTGAAGCCCTCCTCGGAGCTCAAGATGCACCTCAAGGTGTACCGGGAAAGGCCGGAAGTGCGCTCCGTGGTGCACGCCCACCCGATAACCGCCACCGCCTTCTCGGTCTGCGGTATGGGACTCGACAAGGCTTTTATGCCGGAGCTCGTCGTGACGCTGGGGATGGTGCCGCTGGCCCGGTACGCGACGCCGTCCACGCAGGAGATACCCGACTCCATCTCGGACTTCCTGGCGGATTACAACGCCGTCCTCCTGGCGAATCACGGCGCCCTCACCTGGGGCCGGAGCCTGATGGAGGCGTACTTCCGGATGGAGTCCGTGGAGTTTTCCGCCAAGATCGTCATGTCGGCGATGCAGATCGGCAATCCCTCGCCCATCCCCTGCGACAAGATGGACGCGCTGGTAAAGATCCGGGAGAGCATGGGAATACGGGGGGTCTTGCCCGCGTGCGGAACCGGCTTGGCGCCGGCGAAAGAAGCCCAGCCCTCCCTTTCGCCCGGGGACATGGAAAGCATCATTTCCCGGGTGGCGGAGCGCGTCTCGGAATCCCTGCGGAGGAAGTAGGCGGGGATGGACGCTTCCCTGGACCTTCTGATAGACGCCCTGGCCGCCGAGGTGTCGGGCCGGATAGCCGGAACGGAGCGGCCGGCCGCGGGGGACACGGCCTCAATTCCCGTAGGAGTCTCCGCCCGGCACGTGCATCTTTCGCGGCCCGACCTGGACACGCTGTTCGGACCGGGGTACCGCCTTGGGAAGAGCAAGGACTTGAGCCAGCCGGGGCAGTTCGCCGCCCTGGAAAAGGTCACGGTAGTCGGCCCCGGGGGCAGGTCCCTGGAATCCGTCCGGATTCTGGGGCCGGAGCGGAAGCGCTCCCAGGTCGAGATTTCCGCCACGGACGCCCGGACCCTGGGGGTGGACGCCCCGGTGCGGGAATCCGGGGACCTCTCCGGCTCCGGGCCGATAACCCTCGTGGGGCCGAAGGGGGCCGTCGCGCTCCGGGAGGGGGCGATCGTCGCGAGGCGGCACATCCACTTCACACCCCGGGACGCCGAACGCTTCGGCGTGGCGGACAAGGACGTCGTGGCCGTGGAAATCGACGGCCCCCGGGGGGGCGTCCTGGGCGGCGTCGTCTGCCGCGTGTCCCCCGACTTCGCCCTGGAACTGCATATCGACACCGACGAAGCCAACGCCTTCGGCGTCGGTTCCGGCGGAACCGCAAGAATCCTTTCCGGGAAGTGACGAAATGCATACGAAAAAGGTTCGTGTCCTGGCCGTGGCCGACCCGGCCGTCTACGTCTACGGGGATCCCCGGTACGGTATTCTCGACGGTTGGAGGCGTCTCGGGGAGGAGCCCGCCGTCTTCGACATCCTGCCCTGGGCCGAGTACGCGCCCGCCCTGGCCCGGGAATGCTCATCCCCCGATCCGTCCTACGACATCGTCATGATAGCGGGGCACCTGTGGATGCGGGACTATATCGAGAGCGGGGCCGTCGAGCCCCTGGGTTCGTACGTGGCCGCCCTCGGGAAGGACTACGCGTACGAGGACATCCTGCCAAGCGTGCGGAGCGAGCTGAGCTGGAACGGGGAGCCCTGGCTCCTGCCGTCCTTCACGGACGGTCACCTGGTGTTCGCGGATACGGAGGCGGCCAAGGCGGCCTTCGGGGGCGCCGTCCCCGACGCGGTCTCCACCTACGAGCTGGACGCCGCGGCCCGGCGCATGGCCGCGGCGGCGGGAAGGCGGCCCGTCGCCATGAAGGCCCATCCCAGCGAAATATTCCTGGATTGGCTGCCCTGGCTTCTGGACGAAGGGGCGGAACCCTTCGACTCGGGCGGCCGGCCCCTGTTCAACGAGCCCCGGGGCGTGCGTTCCCTGGAGCGCTACCTGGCCCTCCGGGAGGTGTCGCTTCCGGGCTCGGAATCCTTCGGGAACGGGGAGATCCTCAAGGCCGTACGCTCCCGGGAGGCCCTGATGGCCGTTAGCTGGGGAGGCCAGGCCGCCCCGATGTTCCAGGGGAACCCGGGGCTTTCCTGCATCGGGCTGAAGCGCGCGTGGAACGTCACCTGGAGCTTCGCCCTCCTGAGGAAGTCCTCGAACAAGGAGGCCGCCTTCCGGTTCCTGGCCCATGTCACGGCTCCGGCCGCGGACAAGGCCGTGGGGAGGTTCGCCGGCAGCCCGGTGCGCGAATCGACCTATTCCGATCCCTCGGAAAGGGCCGCCTGTCCCTGGTACGGGGCCCAGTACTCCTTGGTTCGGAACGCCTACGCACTGCCCAAGTTCCCCCGTTCGGGGGCCGCCTTCGGCGTGCTTTACGACGAGGTCTCCCAGGCCTACGGGGGGCGTAAATCCCCT
Source organism: uncultured Treponema sp. (assembly GCA_964441515.1). Taxonomy (GTDB): domain Bacteria; phylum Spirochaetota; class Spirochaetia; order Treponematales; family UBA12059; genus JAAYUR01. The sequence goes on along the minus strand of CAYTYG010000164.1, from coordinate 3,520 downwards.
TCGGACGCCCTTTCGAGCGCCGAACGGCGCATCCTTGAAGCCGGCGCGGCCTCGAAATGAGCCGGAAGGTTGTCGTCGTCGGCGGGGTGGCGGCCGGGATGAGCGCGGCCTCCAAGATCCGCCGCCTGCGGCCCGATTTCTCCGTCCGGGTCTACGAGGCGGGCGAGTACTGCTCCTACGGGGCCTGCGGGCTGCCGTACTACGTCTCCGGCCAGACGAAGGATTGGCGGTCCCTGATCGTCCGAACCCCGGAGCGGTTCCGCCAGGACGGCATAGAGGCGCTCGTACGGCACCGGGTCGTCCGGGTGTATCCCTCCGATAAGCGCGTTCTCGTCCGCCGCGAGGACTCCGGCGACCTCTTCCTGGATTCCTACGACGAGCTGGTATGGGCCGCGGGGGCCTCCCCCGTCGTTCCCCGGGTCCCCGGCGTCGAGCTTCCGGGGGTGCATACCCTGAGCGACATCCCGGACGGCCTGGCCGTCCGGGCCGCGGCCCTGGATCCCGAGGTGAGGTCCGTCGTGATCGTCGGCGGGGGCTTCATAGGGATGGAGCTGGCGGAGGCTTTCCGCCGGCTGGGAAAGCGGACGACGGTCCTGGAGAAGGCCGACCGGGTCCTGGGGGTCTTCGACCCCGAGTTCTCCGGCCTCGCGGCCGACGAAGCCCGGCGCCATGGCGTCGAGGTCCGAACGGGGGAGGGGCTGGCGTCCGTCGGGGGCGGCGTGCGCGCGGAATCCGTGTCCACGGACGCGGGGGCCGTCCTGGACGCCGACCTCGTGATTCTAGCCGTCGGGGTTCGGCCGTCCACGGGGCTTCTGGAGGGGGCGGACAAGCTTCCCAACGGGGCCCTCCGTACGGATTCCCGCGGCCGGACGAGCCTGCCCTCCATATGGTCCGCCGGGGACGCCGCGGCGGTACGGCATCTCGTCACCGGCCGGGAAGCCTATATCCCCCTCGGCACGAACGCGAACCGGTACGGCCGCGCCGTGGGGGCGAACATCGCCGGGGAGCCTTCGGAGATGAGCCCGGCCCTCGGTACGATGATGGTGCGGATCCTCGACCTGGAGCTGGCCAAGACCGGGATATCCGAGGCCGAGGCCGTCCTGCACCGCATTCCGTACCGCACGGTTACGGTAACGGCCCCGAACCGCGCGGAGTACTACGAGGACCACGACATCCTCACCCTGAAGCTCGTGTACGAACCCGGGTCCCGGCGCCTGCTCGGCGGCCAGATAGCCGGCCGCAAGGACGCGGCGCTGCGGATCGACATTTTCGCGGCGGCGATCGCCGCGGGCCTGGACTGCGGCCGCATCGGCGGCCTGGACCTGGGCTACGCCCCTCCCTTCGCGTCCGTCTGGGACGCCGTCCAGGTAGCGGCGAACGCCGCGAAATAGCCTTTTCCATTCTCCGAAGGGCTTCCTCCTGGTGTTGTTTTGTTACTATTTATTTGACCGTTCTTGACCGGTTATGCTATAATCGTTTTTACTTGAGATAAAATCTTGTTTGCAGGGTTTGAACGGGGGCGCCGTTCCGGCACCGGCAAAGACGCGCCCCCGCCTAGGAGGATGATTATGTCCATGGAAGCTCTCGGAATGATCGAGACGCGCGGATTCATCGGCGTGGTGGAAGCCGCCGACGCGATGGTGAAGGCGGCCAACATCAACATCGTGGCCTGGAAAAAGACGGGGGGCGGGCTCTGCAGCGTCCTCATCCGCGGGGATGTCGGCGCCGTTAAGGCCGCGACGGACGCGGGCTCCGCGGCCGCCATGCGGGTGGGCGAGCTGACCTCCGTGCATGTCATCCCCCGTCCCCACGGCGACGTGGATGCCATAATCGCCGATCTGGGCGGCCGGGCCGCCGCGAAGGCTTGAGGAAGGGGAGAATAGGATGCAGCAGAACGAAGCGCTTGGAATGATAGAGACGAAGGGGATCGTCCCCTGCATCGAGGCGACCGACGCGATGGTGAAGGCCGCCAACGTGGTTTCCGGGGGTATCGTCCAGATCGGGTCCGGGCTCTGCACGGCCGTAGTGCGCGGGGACGTCGCGGCGGTCAAGGCCGCGGTGGACGCCGGGAAAGAGGCCGTCCAGAAGATAGGGGAGCTTGTCGGGGCCCACGTGATAGCCCGGCCGCACGCGGAGCTGGACGCCACGTTCCCCATAGCGGCCAAGCCCAAGAAATAGGAAAACCGGACGTATCGGAGGATGAACCGTGACGATCAACGATGACGAGATAGCCTACATCGTGCAGGAAGTCGTTCGGCGCGTGGGAGGCGCGGCGGCCCCGGCCGTTTCCGTCGCCCCCGCCGGCGGCTCTCCGGGCGGGCTCGGCATATTCGCCGGAGTGGACGAGGCCGTCGCCGCCGCTGCGAAATCCCAGTCGCTGTTGATCGATCTTGGCCTGGAAAAGCGCAAGGAGATCCTGGAGGCCATGCGTAGGGCCGCCCTGGCGGAGGCCGAAGAGCTCGGCAGGATGTCCGTCGAGGAGACGGGCCTGGGCCGGGTTCCGGACAAGGTCGAGAAGACCCGGCTGGCCATCCTCAAAACCCCCGGGGTGGAGGATGTCGAGGCGGGGATCTGCACCGGGGATCGGGGCATCACTCTGACGGAGCTGGCGCCCTTCGGGGTCATCGGGTCCATTACTCCCTCCACCAATCCCGCGGAGACCGTGATCAACAACGGAATCGCCATGATAGCCGCCGGGAACGCCGTGGTGTTCAACAGCCATCCCTCCGCTAAGAGGGTATCCCGGCGCACGGTGGAGCTGCTCAACCGGGCCATCCGCTCCGCGGGCGGCCCTCCGGAGCTCCTGTGCGCGATAGGCGAGCCCACGATGGATACCAGCCGCGCCCTGATGACCCATCCCGGCGTGCGGCTCCTGGCCGTGACGGGGGGTCCGGAGATCGTGAAGGTAGCGATGACGATCTCCGGCAAGAAGGTGATAGCCGCGGGCCCCGGGAATCCCCCGGTGGTGGTGGACGAAACCGCGGACATCGAGAACGCCGCGAAGTCCATCGTCGACGGCGCTTCTTTCGACAACAACGTCCTGTGCATCGCGGAGAAGGAAGTTTTCTGCGTGGACTCCGTTTTCGACCGGCTCATGGGAGAGATGGAGAGGAACGGGGCGTACCGCCTGAGCCCCGAGCAGTCCCGAGACCTGATCCCGCACATCCTGGTTCGGAATCCGGACGGATCCTGGTCGGCGAACAAGAAGATGGTAGGAAAGGACGTCCAGGTGATACTGCGGAGCATCGGCCTGGAGGCTCCCCGGGAGGCCCGGCTGGCCTTCTTCGAAGCCCCGAAGGACTGTCCGCTCGTGGCGACGGAGCAGCTCATGCCCGTGCTTCCCGTGGTCCGGTGCCGGGACGTGCGGGAGGCCATAGAGCTGGGCGTCCGGGCCGAGGGCGGCTGCCATCATACCGCCATGATGTACTCGAAGAACGTCGACAACCTCACCGAGATGGGGCGAAGGGTCGACACGACGGTATTCGTCAAGAACGGGCCTTCCTACGCGGGGCTCGGGTTC
>CAYTYG010000163.1:0-7267 GCA_964441515.1 uncultured Treponema sp. | reverse complement strand
CAAGTCTCTTGAGCTTTTGAACCGGGCCCTGACCCACCGGTCCCGCACCAATGAAGAACAATCCAGAAGCATAAACAACGAGCGGTTGGAGTTCCTCGGGGACGCGGTCCTCGGCATGATCGCGGCCTCCTACCTCTACCGTAAGCTCCCCGACCGCGCGGAGGGCGAGCTGGCCCGGGTCAAGAGTTTCGTCGTCTCCGAGGACACACTGTCGGAGCTTGCTCTGGGCCTGGGAATAGACCAGGCCCTCCTTATCGGGAAGGGGGAGGAGCAATCGGGGGGGCGGAGCAAGAAGGCCATCCTGGCGGATGCCCTGGAGGCGGTCATCGGGGCCTGCTACCTGGACCAGGGATTCGACAAGGTCTCGGGCTTCATTCTGCGCATCCTGTCCCCGGAGGTGATGAAGGTCCTGGAGAACCGTCACCGAAAGGACTATAAAACCATCGTTCAGGAGTTCGTCCAGAAGCAGCACCGGTCCTATCCGAAATACGCGGTCATCCGCAGGTCCGGACCGGACCACGACCGGACCTTCTGGATCACCTGCGTCATCGGGGACAAGGAATACGGCCCTTCCGAGGGGAAAAACAAGAAGGAAGCCGAGCAGAAGGCGGCCGCCCTAGCCTACGAGGCGATTCTGGCCGCCGGGGGACCGGAAGCCAAGCTTTTAAGGGCGCTGGGATAAGCCTGCGGGCCCTTGTTCCCCCGCACCCCCTGTCGTACAATTCCCCCATGAGACACCAAGGCAAATGTACGTACCAGGCGGCTATCCTGGTACTTCTCCTTCTTGCGCTCATTCCTGTCCCGGCCCAGACGCCTTCCGTAGAGAATCCCCGGGTTGCCGTGTTCGGCTTCGAGAACTCGGGCGGGGATTCCCGGCAGGACTATCTGTCTTCCCTCGCGGAGGGCATACTCCGCTACGACCTGTCCGTCCTCGCGGGCATTCCTCTGGTGGAAAGGCGCAGCCTGGACCGCGTGCTCCGCGAACAGGAGCTTTCCTTCGCGGGAATGGCGGACCCCGCTACCGTCGCGAAGACGGGGGGGCTTCTGGGGGCGTCCCACCTTGTCCTGGGAGACTTCGCGGTCGTGGCGGGGGAGCTTTCCCTCACCGTGCACCTGGTGGACGCCGCGACGGGCTCGGCGGTGACCTTCCGGGAGCGCGGCGCCTCGGAGCACGTCGTGCACCGGGTAGCGGAAAAGCTGGCCTTCCGGCTTCTGGGGAGCAAGGGTTTCGTCTTCGCGGACGCCTCGAACGATAGGTCCATTCTATCCCTGCGGGACGAGACCCCCGGAGTCATTCTGCTCCATTCCCCCATCCGGGCGGCGGAGATCTATCTGGACGAGGAATTCGTGGGGTACACCCGGGGGGAGGCCCTCGAACCCATAGTCCTGGAATCCGTGCGTCCCGGTCGAAGAAAGCTGAGGGTACACCTGGAAGGCGGCGACTTCGGGGTGGTCGCGCTTCCCCAGGTGGAGTTTAAGGACTGGGAAACCGTGATCGACGTGCGACCCGGCGCGAGACACGCCGTCCGGGATCCGACCCGGCATTTCAACGATATTCTCTATCGCCTTGAATACCTGGAGTCCTTCAAGCTCAAGGCCCGGAAGGGCTCCGAGTCATCCCTGGCGGCCTCCCGCCGCTTGTCTTTCCAGGATCGCTCCGGCCGCCCGGTGGATGTCAGCTTTTCCGTCACCCCGGCGGCCGAAGCGGAAGCCCTCCTGCTCGAACTCTCCCTGGAGGCGGGGGGCGCGAAAGCCTCCGGCAGGGCGGCCTGGCCGGAGAAGGCCGGTCTTTCGTCCCGCACGCGCGTCGTTGCCGGCCTAGTGGCGTTGGAAGCGGAACTCTCCGGGAGCGGCGATTCGTACGAGGTGGCTGTTGTCGTGCGGAGGACGGACGTCTATCAGAACATGCACCGGGAACGCTAGCACGGCAACCGGGAGTGAAAAATCATACTCCGTACTTGCCCCGGATATTGAGGGCTATCCCGGCCAGCTTGTCCGGTGTGTTCAACCCGGGATCGTCCAGGACCGCCTCCAGCAGTTCGGCCAGGATGCGCCCCATGGCGGGCCCCCGCGGGATGCCCAGGGCGGCCAGGGCGTTGCCGTCCAGGGCCAGGTCCCGCACCGTTAAGGCCTTGGATTCCTCCAGGAGCCTCTCGGCCCGCCGCCTCAGGGGCTCCAGGCCCCGGGGATCCGGGGGTTCCCCGGTCGTGCCGTAGGCGTCGGCCAGCCGGAGGGCCAGGAAATCCTCCAGGTTTTCCGGGCCGACGCGGGCCAGGAATCTCCGTACGGCCGCGTCGGTCCAGGATTCGTCGTAGGCGAACATGTGGTGCCGAACGAGGTGAGCGACCGCGTCGATTACGGCGTTCGGCAGCTTGAGCCGACGGAGGGCCGCCTCCGTGTCCCGGGCGGAGAATATCTCATGCCGATGGAAGGTGGCGATCCCGTCCGGCCCTACCGCCTCGGCCCGGGGCTTCCCGATGTCGTGGAGGAGCGCCGCGAAGCGGAGCTCCAGGCGCCCCGGGGCGCCGTCGCAGGCCAGGAGAGAGTGGTCCAGGACGTCGTAGCGGTGAAAGCCCTTCTGTTCCACCCCCCGGCAGGCGGCCAGCTCCGGGAGTATCTCCGGGAGCATGCCCGTATCCTCCAGGAGCTTGAGGCCGTAGGAAGGCCGGGGTGAGAGGAGTATCTTCTCAAGCTCGTCCCGGACCCGTTCCACGGAGACCTTGCGGAAGACCTCTAGGGATCGGGGAATCGCCGCCAGGGTGTCGTCCTCGATGCGGTATTCCAGCTGGCTCGCGAATCGTACGGCCCGCAGGGGCCGTAGGCCGTCCTCGAAAAAGCGTTCCTTGGGATCCCCGATGGCCCGGACTATTCCCGCCCTGATGTCCCGGCGGCCGTCGTGGGGATCCAGGAGTACGCCGGAATCCAGGTTGTAGGCCAGGGAGTTCATCGTGAAGTCCCGACGACGGAGGTCCTCCAGGATGTCGGGGGTGTAGGCCACCGAGTCGGGCCTTCGCCCGTCGACGTAGTTCCCGTCCACCCGGAAGGTCGTGGTCTCGATGGTAAGCCCCTTCCAGAGGACGGTGACCGTGCCGTGCTTGATCCCCGTCGGTATCACCTTCGGAAACATCCGCGCCACTTCCTCGGCCGGGGCGTCCGTGGCCACGTCCCAGTCGTTTACAGGTTTTCGGAGTATCATGTCCCGGAGGGCCCCGCCTACAAGCCAGGCCGCCCTGCCAGCGTTCCGGAAAACGCGGGCGTATTCGCGAAGGGCGGGGGGGATGTGGAATCGGTTCATCGTGCCTCCAGGAAATCCGCGGAAGCGCAGGCTCTTCCGTGCGCGGAAGGGACGCGGCCCCTACGTGCCTCCTGTTGTACCCAAAACCGGGAGCCTCGGCAAGTGCGCGTCGGTTGACAGGAAGCGGAAGGCCGGGCACACTCGTCCCATGGACGACGCGCTGCTTATCGTGGGAGGGGAGGTTCCCCCTCGGAGGGCCCTGGAGCATAAATTCCCGAATTTTCGCTGTGTCTGCGCCGCGGATTCCGGGCTCGAGACGGCCTACGAGTGGGGCCTCCGCCCGAACCTGATCGTGGGAGATATGGATTCCCTGACCCGTCCGGAGCTCCTGAAGGCCTATCCCGAGGCGGAGACGGTCATCGTGGATCGGATGAAGGACGAGACGGATACCGAGTTGGGGCTCCGGCTCCTCTACGAGAAGGGGTATCGGGATATCCTCCTGGCGGGCGGGGGCGGGGGGCGGCTGGATCACCTCCTGGCCATCCGCGCCCTCTTCGAACGTACCGTACGCCCTCGGGAGTGGTGGACCGCCGCGGAGCGGGTGATCCTTGTGGACGATTTCTACGAAAGAACCCTGGAGGCGGGGACTATCGTCTCCGTCTTCCCCCTGGCCCCGGGCGCGTGGGGTATGAAGAGTTCCGGCCTCCGCTGGCCCCTGGCCGGCCTGGTCTGGGGGCCCGGGGAGTACGGCGTCAGCAACGAGGCCCTGGGCGGGATGATGCGGATAGAACCCGGGATCGGGGACCTGCTGCTGGTACTGCCCCTCTAGGTCGCCCGGGGACCGCCGGTTTCCCGGGCGCAGGTCAGCGTTTTTCCAGTTCCCCGAAGACCTTCCGGAGCCGCTCCAGGGATTCCAGGGGATTTTGGACGAGCACACGCTTCCCCGCGATCAGCTCCACGATCCCTATCTCCCGGGGGTAGCGGGGGATGATGTGGAGGTGGAGATGGTCGATGGAGGCCCCCGCCGTCAGTCCCATGTTGTAGCCTATATTGAATCCCGCGGGATTGAACGCCCGGTCCAGGGCGTCCAGGCAGAGGTCCGTCAGGGCGGTGAGTTCGGCCTTTTCCTCCGCATCCAGGGCCCGGATGTCCGTGATGTGCCGTTTGGGGAATACCAGGACATGCCCGGGGTTATAGGGGTAGAGGTTGAGGCTGACAAGGAAACGCTTCGTCTCGTGGGCTATGAGGCGGTTGACGTCCTCGGAGCCGTCCCGCACCAGGCAGAGGATGCAGCCCTCCGGTCTGCCGCCCTTCAGGTAGCCCAGCTTCTCGAAATTGAAGAAATATTCCATCCGCCTACTCGGACCGCTTCCCCAGGGCCTCCAGGAGGGAGGCGTCGGTCCTGTTCTCCACGGCAAGGAAGTCTATCAGCTTGGGGTATTTCGTGATCAGCTCGCCGTATCGCTCCAAGGACTCGATGCGGAGTTCCGTCTGGGCGCGGATTAGGGCTTCCCGCTCCAGAGCCGGCCCTGTGGAGGCATTGGAGGCCGCCAGGAAGGATCGGTACTTGGCTCTCGCGTCCTGATAGAGGTCCAGGTCGGGAACCTTGACGGAACGTACGGAGACCTCCCGGACTTCCAGCTCCGGTACCGCCTCGGCCGCCCGGTCCGCGAGGTCCTCGGCCAGTTTGCGGTCCCCGGATATCAGGCCGGAAATCCACTCGGGTTCGGAGGCCCGGGCCAGGACGACTCCCCGAAGGGATTCCCCCGCCCTGCGGATGGCGGCGTCGAGCCATGCGTCCAGGGCTTCCTGGGTCTCGATCTTCCGGTTTTCCGACAGGCTTGGAAGGGCTTCCGGGCGTACCGAGGCCGTGATGGAATAGGAAAGGTTGTAGGAAAAGTCCGGCTTACCGACCGCGAAGCCGGAGTAGACTTCCCCGGAGGGAAGGACGCCCTCCAGGTCAACCTTCTCGGTTTTGGGATCGATCGAGAAGAGGAAGAGCCGAAGATTGGAGGGAATCAGGGCTTCCCAGGTCCAGGCGAACCGGCCGGGAACCAGGACCTCGGGATTCCATCCCCGGGTCTTCGTGACGTATACCCCATAGGATCCCGCCGGAACGCGGAACTGGACCCAGCCGAAGAAGAACGCTGCCCCGGCTGCTATCATGAGCACCACGAGTATCGCGATGAACTTTTTCATGAGGGATTCCTCGGTGGGGTCGGATTCGCCATGGAAAGATTCTATCCGATATCTCCCCGGTTTTCCATACCGAAAACGGCCGGTACCACCCCGGCTTGCGCTTCCGGTGCGGAAGCGGATACCCTAGCCGCAGGAGACGCGCTTGCACAGGATCCTGCAGCCCAAACCTCGTTCCATCCTTGTCCTGAAGAGGGCCGCGCTCTACTTCCTGGCCCTGGACTTCCTGGCTTTTTTCTACTATCTAGTCGGAAACGGGCAGGGATTCCTGGCGGAAACCCAGCTCCTGCTGCTTGCGGCGGTGTCCCGGCTCTCCGCGGCAGCCTTCCTCTCCGCCCTGGCCGGGCTCTCCGCGGCTGCCTTCTACTGGGCTCGGAAGACCCTGCCGTTTTCCTGGCAAGCCCTGGCGGGCTGGATTGCGGGCCTGACCCTGTCCGGCGCCCTGGCATTCCTTTCCTCCGCAGTACGGGCCTTCGCCGCCGGCGCCTGAGCCGCCGTTCTTGACCCCCCTCTCGACCCCTGTCTATAATCGACCGATCCAGCCAACGCAGAACAGCACCGGCCGAACGCGCCGGGCGCATCGGGAGACGCCATGAAAGTCCGAGTACGGTACGCCCCTTCCCCCACGGGGCTCCAGCATATCGGGGGTGTGCGAACCGCCCTTTTCAACTACCTTTTCGCCCGGGCCGGCGGCGGAACCTTTATCCTGCGCCTGGAGGATACGGACCGGGCCCGGACGACGGAGGAGTCCGTCCGGAACCTATACGACACCTTCGAATGGCTCGGAATCCGCTGGGACGAGGGGCCGGACGTTGGCGGCTCCTTCGGTCCCTACGTGCAGTCCGAGCGCTTCGAGCTATACCGCCGGTACGCCGAACAGCTCGTGGATTCGGGGAGGGCGTACTATTGCTTCTGCGGCGAGGACCGCCTGGCCCGGATGCGCTCGGATGCCCAGCCTGAGGAAAGCGAGGAGGTGACACCGGGCTACGGCTACGACCGGCACTGCCGGAACATCGCTTCCGCGGAGGCCCGGAAACGCGCGGAGGCCGGCGAACCCCATGTCATCCGCCTCAAGATACCCCTGGAGGGTTCGACGAGGTTCACGGACCTCCTTTTGGGCGAGATAGAATGGAAGAACGCGGACATCTCCCCGGACCCCGTGCTCCTCAAGAGCGACGGCTTCCCCACCTACCACCTGGCCAACGTCGTGGACGATCACCTCATGGAGATCACCCACGTCCTGCGCGCCCAGGAGTGGATCCCCTCCGCGCCCATGCACAGGATCCTGTACGACGCCTTCGGATGGGAGCCCCCGGCCCTCTGCCACCTGCCCATGGTCCTGGGCTCCGACGGCCACAAGCTCTCCAAGCGCCACGGCGCCACGGCGGTCAACGAGTTCCGCACAAAGGGCTACGTGAAGGAAGCCCTGATAAACTATGTCGCCATGCTGGGGGCCAGCTACGAGGAGGGGAGGGACCTCTACTCCCTGGAGGACCTGGCCCGGCTCTTTCGGATCGAGAAGATCAACAAGGCCCCCGCGGTCTTCGACTACGTCAAGCTCGAGTGGTTCAACGGCCAGCATATCCGCGCCAAGGAAGACGGGGAGCTGGCGGACCTGCTCCTGCCCTACGCGGTTTCCGGCGGGCTCTTCGGGCCTCCGGGCTCCCGGCCGTCGGACGCCCAGGCAAGGGTTTTCCGGGCTGCCGTGCCCCTGGTCAAGGAGCGGCTTTCCTTCCTCTCCGAGGTGGCCGCCCGCCTGGCCTACCTCTTCTCGGATCCCCCCTTGCCGCCCGCGGAAGAGTTCATCCCAAAGAAGCTGGACGCCCCGAGGGCCGC
>CAYTYG010000162.1:0-7268 GCA_964441515.1 uncultured Treponema sp. | reverse complement strand
ACGCCGATTCCGCGTATCTCCTGGGGCTCTGTCATGTTCGTTTGGCGCATTACGATGAGGCCCTGCTGTATCTGGAACAGGTCGTAACGGGGGAGACCGATCCCGCCCGGCTCTATCAGTGCCGCATGGCCCTCGCCTACGTCTATACCATGACGGACCGTGTAAAGCTCGCGGAATACGAGCTGTCCCGCCTTCGGGAAACAGGCTACGAGTCCGCTCAGATATACGCGGCGCTGGGTTATTTAGCCTGGAGCCAGGGGGACGTCGAAAAGAGCCTGAAATGGTATACCGAGGCCCTTGATCTGGAACCGGGGCATCCTACGTCCCTCAACGGGCTGGGGTATGTTCTTGCCTACCGGGGGGATGATCTTTCCCGGGCTCTCGCCTGCTGCAGAAAGGCCGTGGAAGCCCGGCCGAACAACCCGGCCTACCAGGACAGCCTCGGATGGGTCTATCTGAAGCTGGGTTTCTTTGACGAGGCGGAGACTTGGCTGGAACGCGCGCTGAAGGGCGCGCCGGAAGAACAGGAAGTCCGGGAACACGTGCGGGCGCTTCGGGAGCTGAAAGCCCTATGAGAAAATTATACTTGATTTCCGCGTTTTTCATGGCCTGCGCGGGCGCGTTCGCCCAATACCCCTATCGCTTGACGGAACCCGGAGCCCAAGAGAATTTTCGGCTGGGGGTGCAGGCCTACCACAAGGGAAGAATGGCGGAGTCCGTCCTTCTTTTTGAAAGGGTCCTGTCCCAGACGCCGAGGGATCCGCTCACGCTCTTCTGGCTCGGGCGGGTCTATTATAAAAACGGTCTGGAGAGCACGGCTCTGGAACGCTGGGAAGCCGCGGTCCGGGACGGCGGGGCTCTGCTCCTGACGGAAAGCCATCGGGAATACGTGGCTTCCCGCCGGGCCATCGAGCCCGAAATAGGACGAGGCGGGTATATCCCTACGGGGGAATTCGTCGGCCGGCGGGGGAAGGAAACCCAGTTCCTGCGCCCCTCCTGGCTTCATCCCCAGCCGGACGGTAGCCTTCTCGTCGTTTCCCACGGTTCGAACGATATACTTCGCATGGATATAAACGGCGTGACCCGCGCCCGGTATCGGGGCGGTCTGGGAGGGTTCGATTATCCCTTCGCGCTCGCCCCCGACTTGGAGGGCGGATTCTGGGTATCCGAGTTCCAGGGGAACCGCATTACGCTGTGCGGAAGGGACGGCGAGCCGGTGCTTCGGATAGCCGGGGGTAAGGGACGGGAGCGCCTTTCCGGGCCTCAGTATATCGCCACGGACTCTTCCGGCTTTCTTTTCGTAGTGGATTACGGCAACGGCAGAGTGGTGAAATACTCCCCAAAGGGGGAATACCTCCTGGAATTCGGGAAGTCCTCGACTTCGTCCTTCCCGGGCTTCCGGTCTCCCTCCGGGATAGCGGTACGGGAAGGCCGCGTGTATGTAGCGGATACCGTCCTCAGGGCCGTCTATGTTTTCGACGACTCCGGAAACTACACGGACACACTGGCGGAAGGATACCTGATCGCGCCGGAGGGTCTTTCCTTTTTTGCCGGAGAGCTTCTTATCGCGGACAAGAGGCGCGTCGCCGCCCTGGACATAGGTACCCGGGAGTTGCGGGAAATCTACCGGTCTTCCCGGGCCGACGCCCGGATTGTGAGCGCGGTTCGGGATGTCAACGGGAATATCGTGGCCTCCGATTTCGACGCGTCGGTAGTGGAAATCCTCTCCGACCCCGCGGTGGTCTACGGTGGGTATTTTGTCGAGATAGAGAGGATACGGCCGGACGCCTTCCCCGTGGTGGAAGCCGACGTCTACGTTCGGGACCGTTTCGGGAATCCCATCGTCGGGCTGGACCAGGGAAATTTCTACGCCTCCGAGCGCATCGTGACGACGAAAAACGTCAAGGAGGGCGAAACCGAGGCGAGGGTCCGTTCGGAATCCATGGTGCCGGTCACGGAATTGACCCTCCTGGGAAGGGGATCCGACTCTTCGGATCTCGCGGCCGCCGTCCTCGTGGAACGATCGCCCCAGATGGATTCCTATCGGACCGAGGTTCGCCAGGCCGTCGAAAACACGGTAGCGAGCTTGGGCGCCGGCGCCGAAACCATCCTTGTGACGGCGGGAAGGGTTCCCGCCATGATAGCGGGGTCCACCGGAACATCCGGAGGGCCGTCCCTGGCCCGGCAGGCCCTTTCCGCGGCGACGGATCCCTCCTGGCGTTTCGACACGTCCCTGCGTCTGGCGGTTTCCCATCTTGCCGCAAACCCGAAGCGAACCGCCGTCGTCTATATAACGACGGGCGGAGTACGGGAAGAAGGCTTCGAGAGCGCCTCCCTGGCAGAGCTGGGCGCCTATCTTAGGAACAACGGTATACGATTCTATACCGTCCTGATCGGAGACGCGCCCGCATCCGCGGCGGTACGGTATTTGGTGCAAACCGCCGGAGGCGCTATCCTGGGGGGGTGGGATGCCGCGGGGCTGCGCACCATTGGAACGGACCTGAAGACCTCGCCCTCCGGCCGGTATCGCATTAGGTTCATGAGCGCGGCGGACCCCGGGTTCGGACGGTCCTATCTGAGCGCCGTGATCGAAGCCTACCTCTTCAAGAAGTCCGGCCGGGACGAAATGGGGTACTTCACCCCGCTGAGGTAAGAAAACAGGTTCACGGGACCCCGCATGGGGTGGACAAAGCCGAGGGATTTATGCTATTTTTTCGCCGTTCCGGACCTAGAGCGGCCTTGCGGAATGCGCGCGGCAGGGACCGGGACAAGGGAAAAGCGCCATCTTAGCTCAGTTGGCAGAGCGCGTGACTTGTAATCTCGAGGTCCCCGGTTCGATTCCGGGAGATGGCTCGACAGCTGGCGGACGGCGTAGTACGGGGAGATTCCCGAGTGGTCAAAGGGGGCAGACTGTAAATCTGTTGGCTAAGCCTTCGAAGGTTCAAATCCTTCTCTCCCCAAAGCCCTCTCATGGTTGAGAGGGCTTTTTTATTGCCCGGAGGAAGAAATGGACAATCCTTTCTGGAACACCGGTCTCCAATTCGAATGCACCCGCTGCTCGGCCTGTTGCCGCCATGAGCCCGGCCTGGTCCTTCTTTCCTCCTCGGACATTCGAAGGCTGATGCGATACCTGGGTCTTGAATTCAAGGTTTTTTTTTCGGATTATTGTAGACTGGTGGACACCGGGCAGGGAAGGGCGATTAGTCTCCTGGAGACTTCCGTGTACGACTGCATTTTCTGGAAGCCCGATGGAGGGTGTTCCGTATATGAGGCGCGTCCGGTCCAGTGCCGTACCTATCCGTTCTGGCCCGGAATCGCGGACTCCAGGGCAAGCTGGGATCGGGAGCGCAGCTACTGTCCGGGCATAGGCCGCCCGGTGCATTGCTCCAGGAGCGACATCGAGGAGGCTCTATGGGCGTATCGCGGCAACCGGTGCGTTTTCCTGCCCCCGGAAACGGAACCGGAGACTGTCGATGAAGATACGGTTTTGGGGAGTTAGGGGATCGATACCCACGCCGCTCCCCTCGGAGGCCATACGGAGCAAGATTTCCGCGGTCGTGCAGAGGATCTCCGCGAGGGATCTGGAAAGCCTCGAGAGCCGGGAGAAGTTCCTCGCGGGCCTTCCCGAGGAGCTTTTTTCCACCGTCGGAGGCAACACGTCCTGCGTGGAAGTCCTAACCTCGGCTTCCGACAGGATTATCTTCGACGCGGGCACCGGGATACGCGGCCTGGGACGGCAGATCGAGGAAGAACAGGGCCGCGCCCGATGCCACATCTTTTTTTCACATTTCCATTGGGACCATGTTCAGGGGCTTCCGTTTTTCGCTCCGGCCTTCAATCCTTCCTCGTCCATAGTCTTTTACAGCCCAGAGCCACGGCTGAGGGAGAATCTCGAGGGTCAGATGAGGCATCCGTACTTTCCCGTCACGATGGACGTCCTTCGGGCCCGCCTGGATTTTGTCCGGGTCGGGGAGGAGGGCGTCCGAGTCGGGCCCAGCCGGATACTTCCCCGGCGCATGAATCATCCCGGCGGTTGCTGGAGCTACAACGTCCTGGGAGAGGGGAAAAAGGTGATCTATTCCACGGATACGGAGCTTCGGCCGGCGGATTTCGAGCGGAATCCCGGGAACGCCGGCTTCTTCCAGGACGCGGACGCCCTGATCATAGACGCCCAGTATACCCTGGGGGAAGCCATAGAGAAGTACAATTGGGGGCACTCCTCCTTCAGCCTGGCGGCGGATTTCGCCTCGAGCTGGGGAATCAAGAGGCTGGTGCTCTTTCACCATGAGCCCTCCTATGACGACCGAAAACTCCAAAAGCTCTTCCAGTCCGCGGAATGGTATGCGGAACGGCTTTCGACCAAGGGGCTTGAGGTTATCCTGGCCCGCGACGGCTTGACGGTAGAGGTGTGACGTGACGATGCTGGACCCTTTCGACCTGAGGCTTTCCCCCCGGGAGCTGATCGAGCTGTATCTGTTCCTGAAGCGCCATGAGGATCTTGTGGTTCCCGATGTCCGTTCCGTGCTGGAAAAAATAAGGTCCCGGCTGTACACCCGGCTTTCGATCGACGAGATGGAAAACCTGGAGGTCTATCTGGGGGTTCTTTCCGCGGCCGATTCCGCGCGCGATTAGGCACACCATGACCCGAAATAAACGAAAGGGCGGAGCGCTTCGCTTCCTGATATACCTGCCGCTCGCGGCGGCCTCCCTGCTTGTCCTCTTGGGAGCCGCCGCCTTTGCGGCTTTCCTATATCTCGACAACCCCCCGCGGGAAATCCCTCCGGAAGGCAGGCTTTTCACCGTGGGATACGGCGAATCCGGGGTTGGGATCGCCCGAAGACTGAAAGACCAGGGACTTATCCGTTCCTCGATGGGCTTTGAGGCTCTACTTAGGGTAAAAAAAAGGCAATCCTCCCTTAAGACGGGAACGTACCGGATCGAAAGCGGCATGCGTTCCAGCGAGATCCTGGACCTGCTCGTTTCCGGCAAGCAGGCCCTCGTCCGTGTTACCATCCCGGAAGGCCTGACGATGCGGCAGATCGCGGAACAGCTTTCCAAGGCCCAGGTCGTGGACCGCGATTCCTTTCTGGCCGCCGCCCGGGACCCGGAAGTCCTGAGCGTCCAGGGGATACCCGCGTCCAGCGCGGAGGGATACCTTTTCCCGGACACCTATTTCCTTGCGCGGGGGATGCCCGGAGCCGAGGTGGTCGCGGTTATGACGGGGGCGTTAAAAAAGCGCCTGGCGGAACGCATGCCCGAATCCGCAGGTCTCGGCCCCGAGGAAATTCACCGCCGGATCATCCTGGCTTCCATCGTGGAGCGGGAATACAGGCTTTCCGAGGAGGCGCCCAGGATAGCGGGGGTGTTCTGGAACCGGCTGCGCATCGGCATGGGGCTCCAATCCTGCGCCACCGTCGTCTATATCATCACCGAGATACAGGGCAAACCCCATCCCCGTTTCCTCCTGACCCGGGATACCGAGGTGGAGAATCCCTACAACACGTACCTCTACGCGGGCCTTCCCCCGGGACCCATATCCAATCCCGGGATGACGGCTCTGGAGGCTGTTTTCCGTCCGGAACCCTCCCGGTATCTTTATTTCCGGCTTACGGATCCCGCGAAGGGCGCCCACTACTTTTCGGAATCCCTGGACGAGCATATACGGGCAAGCTCCTTTGCCGTGAAGGGCGTAGGGGGACGATGAAGCGGATAAAGAAGGCGTCCCTGGAAACCGTCCTGGACCGTACGGACATGGCGGCCGTCATTGGCGAGTATGTCCGGCTCCAGCGCTCGGGTTCCGGCTATAAGGGGCTCTGCCCCTTCCACAACGAAAAAACCCCTTCCTTCAACGTTGTGCCGGAAAAACGCCTTTTTTACTGCTTCGGATGCCAGAAGGGCGGAGACATTATTACTTTTCTGCGGGAGATCGAGGGGCTCTCATTCAACGAGGCGGTGGAACGACTCGCGGAAAAAGCTTCCGTTCCCCTGGAGTACGAGGGGGATGCCGGAGATCCCGGACAAGCTTCCGAGGAGAACCGTCTACGGGATTCCCTGTACGAACTCTACGAACGCCTCGCCTCCACCTTTCATTGGCTGTTCCTGGAGCATCCTTCGGGAAGGGAAGCGCGGGAATACCTGGAACGCCGCAAGGTCTCCCGTTCCGTGATGGAGTCCTTCCGACTGGGCTACGCGCCCCGGGATCGCAGGTGGTTGAACGGTTTTCTCCGGGAAAAGGGCTACTCCCCGGAATTCCTTGCCGGAACGGGGCTTTTTTCTCGAAACTACCCGGAGACGGCTTTCTTCTCGGACCGCGTCATCTTCCCCATCACGGATCCCCGGGGCCGGGTAATAGCCTTCGGGGGCCGATTGCTGGGGGGGGAGGGGCCCAAGTACCTGAACTCCCCCGAAAGCCCTATATTCCGAAAGCAGGATACTCTTTTCGCGCTCCACGCCGCGTCCAAGGCCATGCGCGCCGAACGAACGGCCTTGATCTGCGAGGGCTACATGGATGTTCTGGCATATCACCAGGCCGGGATTGTCCATGCGGCGGCTCCCCTCGGCACGGCGTTCACGGAAACCCAGGCGCGCCTCTTAAGGCGCTACGCGGATACCGTCGTGTTCAGCTTCGACTCGGACGAGGCCGGGCAGAAGGCCGCGGAGCGCGCTCTGGCGATAGCGGCAAGAAACGGGCTTACGGCGAAGGTGCTTTTTATCGAAAACGGCAAGGACCCCGCGGAAATTCTGGAAACAATGGGCGAGAAGGAATTGAAAAGTATTCTAAATTTCACTATAAATGGAGACGATTTTATCATTCGCCGCGCCCGCGCGGCCCATGACGTAACGACTTCCGAGGGAAAGGTTTCCGCGCTGAGATCCTTGTTTCCGTACATGTCGGCCCTGGATTCCGGAATACGTCTATCGGAATTCGCGGACTATGCCGCCCGGGAATTCCGAGGGAAGACGGACAGGCTGCTGGATGATTTCGAGAAGTATCGTTCCGGAGCGTACAACGAGAGCGGCGCGGCGGACCAGCCCCGGAAAGCCCGGGATATACGTCCCACGGCGGATCTGGCTTTTCTTGCCGCGGTCGCCCTGAATCCGGGATTGTTTTCCCGGATTCGAGCCCAGATGGAAGCCGCGGATCTGGACGACGAGGCTTCCCGGGAGCTTTTCCTGGTTTTGGAGGAGTGTTTTCGGAACGAAGAGACCGGAATGGACGCCATTCTGGACCGTTTGGAGGATCCCTCTCTGCGTAATTATCTTCTGGG
>CAYTYG010000161.1:4543-7284 GCA_964441515.1 uncultured Treponema sp. | reverse complement strand
ACGGTAAGGACTCGTCCGGCAAGGTTCTGCCCGAGGGCAACTACCGGGCTTTCCTCCAGACGCGCTACGTGAACGGATATACCCCCTCGGCCACGTCTCCCCTTTTCCTCCTGGACGTGACGGCCCCCAAGGCCAAGGCCCAGGCCGAGCGCTCCACCTTCAATCCCGCCGGAGACGCGGGCCGGAACCGCCTGGCCTTGACGGCTTCGGGCAGCAAGGAGGTCTCCTGGACGGCGGAGGTGACGGATTCCTCGAACAAGGTCGTGCGCGCCTGGACCTTCCTGGGCGAACCGGACGCCAAGATCGAGTGGGACGGGCGCGACGAGTCCGGGAAGATCGTGGCGGACGGCCGGTACGGCTTCCGGCTCGCGGCAACCGACCGCGCGGGGAACAGCGGGGCCTCCGCCCCCCTGGAGCTTCGGGTAGACACGGAGAAGAAGGCGGCCGTCGTGTCCTCGGACCAGCGGGCCTTCAGCCCCAACGGCGACGGCGTCAAGGACGTCGTCAAGATCCTGCCCGAGGTACGGTCCTCGGACGCCCCGGCGTCCTGGGAGATCGCGGTCCTTTCCGCGGACGGCCGGGCCGTGCGTTCCTGGAAGGGAGCCGGGGCCGTGCCGAAGGAAATCCCCTGGAACGGCAAGGACGACGCGGGTTCCGCGGCCCCGGACGGCGGGTACGAGGCCCGGCTGACGGTCAAGTTCGCCAACCTGGACACGGTCGTCGCGTCCTCCGGATCCCTACTTCTGGATACGGCGGCCCCGAAGGCCCAGGTCACCGCGGAGCCCCTCCTGTTCAGCCCCAACGGCGACGGCCGCAAGGACGAGGTCCGCATAACCCAGTCCTCGGCCCCCGGCGATTCGTGGACGGGCGCCGTACTTGCGGCGAACGGGAAGGCCGTGCGCACCTGGACCTGGCAGGGAGCCCTCGCGTCCGCGGCCTGGGACGGAAAGGACGAGGAGGGCAACCCCGTGCCGGACGGCCGGTACGGCTACGTGCTTTCCAGCCAGGACGCCGCCGGGAACAAGGCGGAGTACCGGGTCGACGGGATCGTCTCGGACACGAAGGCCGTGCAGATATTCGTGACGGCCAACCGGGCGGGCTTCAGCCCCAACGGCGACGGCCGCCACGACGACATCCGTTTCACGCCCATCGTGAACGTGCGGGACGGGGTCGAATCCTGGCGCCTCGCCATGACCGACGCCTCCGGGACGGTGCGTAAGACCTTCTCCGGGGCGTCCCTGGGCGCGCTTCCCAAGGAAATCGCCTGGGACGGAAAGGACGACAAGGGGGCCGTGACCCAGGGTGCCTATACCGCCGTGTTCTCCGTGGTCTACTCGAAGGGGGACGCCCCGGAGGCCCGGACCGCTCCCTTCGTGTTGGATACCGAGGGGCCCCGGGTGCAGCTGCGAACCTCGCCCGAGTTCTTCAGCCCCGACAACGACGGGGTGGACGACGAGCTGACCGTGGCCATAGCCATCGAGGATTTGAGCCCCATCGAGGCCTGGCAGTTCGAGATCATGGAGGCCTCGGTGGAGGAGGGATCCGGTCCGAGCAAGGAAAGGCTTTTCACCTCCTGGGCCGGGGCGGGGACGCCCACGGAGAGGATCCTCTGGGACGGGCGCTCCAACAAGGGCGAGATCGTGGAGGGCGCTACGGACTATCCCTACTACATGACCGTCACGGACGCCTGGGGCAACTCCACCCGGGTCAACGGGTCGGTCATGGTGGACGTCCTGGTCATACGGGACGGGGACAGGCTCAAGATCAAGGTTCCCTCCATCGTGTTCCGGTCGAACTTCGCGGACTTCAAGGACCTGCCCCAGGACAAGCTCGACCGCAACGAACTGGTCCTACGGCGCATAGCCAAGATCCTGAACCGCTTCAAGGACTACGAGATCCGGGTCGAGGGCCACGCCAACAGCATAGGCAAGATCTACGGCTACTCGGCGGACCGGGTGAACAAGGAGGAGAGCGAGGAGCTTCTGCCCCTCTCCCTCGCGCGTTCGGAGGCCGTTCGAAAGCTCCTTGTGGAGTACGGCGTGGACGCCAAGCGCCTGTCCGTGCGGGGGCTGGGCTCCAGCGAGCCCGTCGTGGACTTCAAGGACGCGGACAACCGCTGGAAGAACCGTCGGGTCGAGTTCATCCTGATACGGAAATAACCTTCCCCGGGATACGCACGGGATACCGCGTCCCGGAACGGAGCCGGGGTGTCCAATAAGTCGGTTACTTATTGTACACCCCTTGCAGTTTCCGACGTTTCTTATGAAACGACGGAAACTGCCGTACGCCAACCAGCTGTCCCAAAAGTTAACTGAACTTTTGGGACAGCCTCTTTTTTACATCGGGGCCTCCGGATCGGACAATTCCGAAAGCTCGATGCCAGGAAGCGGTCTTGTTTTCTTCCCTGGCGCGCTTTGTTTGAGTATTCTATTCTGGAACCCGTGCGCTGCCGTGGAGGGATCATGACGGAAATGAACGGGCATCATCTATACAAGGCGTTTCGGGCCGGGGCCCGCCGGGTCCTGGGCGTTCGAGCCGAGCTGGACCGGATAAACGTCTTTCCCGTGCCGGACGGGGATACGGGGACGAACATGGCGGCCACCCTGGCCGCGGCCGTGGAGACCTCCCGCCCCAAGGATTCCGCGGGGGAGACCCTGGAGTCCCTGGCGGACGCCGCGCTCGCGGGGGCCCGGGGAAATTCCGGAGTCATACTATCTCAGTTTTTTAGAGGATTAGCTAAA
>CAYTYG010000161.1:2434-4533 GCA_964441515.1 uncultured Treponema sp. | reverse complement strand
GCTCTGGGAAGCCCTGGCCGACGCCGCGACGGTGACCATGGAACGGTTCGTCCAGGCCGCGGAGACCGCCCACATCCGGGCCCGATCGGCCATCGCGGAGCCCCGGGAGGGGACCATCCTGTCCATGACCGGCCGCTGGGCCGCTTCCCTCCGGGACGGGCTGGAGAGCGCGCGGGACTTCCGGGAGCTCCTGGGCGGGACACTCCCCGCCCTTCGGAACGCGCTGGAGGAAACCCCGAACCAGCTGGCCCAGCTGAAGGCCGCGGGAGT
This sequence comes from uncultured Treponema sp., assembly GCA_964441515.1. GTDB lineage: Bacteria > Spirochaetota > Spirochaetia > Treponematales > UBA12059 > JAAYUR01. The sequence goes on along the minus strand of CAYTYG010000161.1, from coordinate 4,263 downwards.
CGTGGACGCGGGGGCCAGCGGGTTCCTGGCTTTCGTGGCGGGCGCCCATTCCTCCACGGAAGGCGGGGAGGACTCGGGGAGCGCCCTGGATCTGGCGGACCTGGACCTCGGGGATACGGCGCCGGATATCCACGATACGCGGGAGATGGCGTTCCGATATTGCGCGGAGGCCATGGTCGTGGGAGAGAACCTAGAACCGGACTCCCTCCGCCGAAGCCTCGCGGACCTCGGAGACAGCCTCATCGTGGCGGGGAACCGGAAAAAGATACGGGTTCATCTCCACACGGACCGGCCGGCGGAGCTTGTGGAGCGCCTTTCGCGGCGCGGAAGCGTGATGCGCCAGAAGGTCGACGACATGCGGGAACAGTTCCGGACGGTCCACGCGCGCAGGCACCCGATAGCCCTGGTAACCGATTCCGCCTGCGACCTGCCCGCGGAGATACTGGAGGATCACCAGGTGCACGTGATGCCCCTCCATGTGCGCGTCGGGGAGGTGGAGTACCTTGACCGCAGGACCCTCTCGCCGGACCGGTTTTACGAGCTGGCGGACGGGTCCCCGGACTTTCCCAAGAGCTCCCAGCCCTCGGGGGATCTCCTTCTGCGGGCGTACCGCTTCCTGGCCGGGCACTACGAGTCGATCCTGGCGATACACATCTCGGGGAAACTCTCCGGAACCCTGGAGGCCAGCCGGAGGGCCGCGGAGCGGGTCGCGTCGGAGACGGGGAAGCGGATCGACGTGGTGGATTCCCGCCAGCTCTCCGGTTCCCTGGGGTTGGTGGTCCTCCGGGCAGTTCAGGCCTTGGAAGCCGGGGCTTCCCACGACGAGATCCTGGCATCCCTGCCCGCCTGGTCCGGCAAGGCCGAAATCCTCGTCTCCGTGAAAACCCTGCGCTACATGGTCCGCGGGGGCCGCGTGAGCCCCTTGAAGGGCCTGGCGGCGTCCGCGCTGAACCTGAAGCCCATCGTGTCCCTGGATTCCGAGGGCGGTTCCAAGCTCTACGGAAAGGCCTTCAGCGTGGAGGCCAACCTTCGACGGATAGTCCGCATGGCGGTCGAGGCGCACCGGAGGCGGCCCCTCCGAGCCTGGGCGGTGGTCCACGCGCACGACCCCGAGGGGGCCCGGGCCCTCGCGGACCGCGTGGAGGCCGCCCTGGGGTTCCCGCCCGTCTACGTCATGGAGATTTCCTCGGTGATTGCCCTGAACGCCGGGAGAGGCGCCCTGGCCGTCGTCACGATGGAGGAGTAGGGCGGAAGCCCGCCGGAGACTGCGGCGGCCCGCCGGCCGGAAGCCCCTGCGCCCCGCTAGTCCCCGGCACTCCCGCGCGGGGGCAGGGGAAGGAAGACGCTCGTACGGGCCTTGTAATCTTGGTACCGCGGGTCTTCCCCCCAGCGCCGGTCCGCGGACTTTTCCAGGAGAGGCACCCCGGAAACGAAGAGCAGAAGGACGGTGATGAACACGGGCCCCAGGGCCGCGGCCCAGGCCCAGCCCGACAGGGAAGGCACGGAATACAGGAAGAGGCCCCACCAGAGCAGGGTTTCCCCGAAGTAGTTCGGATGCCGGGACCAGGCCCAAAGCCCGGAGGAGATGAACCCTTCGCGGCCGGAGCGCTTGAAGGCCGACTTCTGGGCGTCCGCGGCGGACTCCACCGCGAATCCCGCGGCCCATGCCAGGATTCCCAGGATTCTCGGCGGCGGGAATCCCAGCCCCTCCGGTCCCGCGAGGACCGCCGTCACGGGCAAGAGGACGATAGCCACCGTAACGGCCTGGAGTATCCAGAACCGGGCGAACTTGAGCGGGTCCTCCCGCATCCCGTCGAACCGGTGGTCCA
>CAYTYG010000161.1:0-2424 GCA_964441515.1 uncultured Treponema sp. | reverse complement strand
GCCGCCCATACGACGGTCAGGAGCGCGGGAATCAGGAGCCCTATATCCCGGGAGCCCCGGCGCACGGCCAGGGCCAGGGCCGTTAGGGCGAAGGAGAGGCTGTAGGAAAGGTCGGTCACGACGTCGGTCTTTCGGACCGCCGCGAAGACAAAGAAAGCGGCGTTGACCGCCGCGGTTATGGCCAGGGAAATCAGGTACAATTCCATGGTGCCTCCTTGGGCTATTCCTTCAGGTCCTCCGGGGTCCGGGCTTCCAGGATGCGTTCTATACGGTTCTTGTCCTTCATGGACTTGGCTACCAGGGAGAGCACCCGAAGGTGGTTTTCCGGGGACTGGGAGCTTGGGGCGCACATAAGGACGATGATCCGCACGGGCTCTTCCAGGACAAGGAGCCGCAGGCCCGAGGGCTTGGCCCCCACCAGGACCATGGGCTCCGGTATGTCGTCCACGTGGGCGTGGAGCAGGAGCACCCCGGGCTCCAGCTCTATGGGCTGCTTTTGGGCGATCTCGGAATAGATGCCGGCCAGTCGGTTGACGGTTTTCCTGTCCCCGGGGAAGCCCAGCTCCAGGAGGTCCCGTACGGCGTCGACGACAGCGGCCGAGGAGAGGTTCGGAAGCACCCGGCCGGCCTCCACCAAGCCCCGGTAGAACTGGTCCGAAGGATCGGCCGGCTCCGGGACGGCCCGGGATTCGGCCGCCGGCGGGGCGGCTTGCCCTGCCGCGGCGGGAGCCGGCTCCGGGGCCGCGGGGATTCCCGCCTCCGCGGCCGCGTCTTCGGCGGGGGCTTCCTCGGGCAGGTAGACGAGGAAGAGCGTCGAATCGGGGAAGGCCGCGGACGCCTCCCGGGGAAGCTGCTCCAGGGCGGGGTGCCAGGCGAGCCTGCCCGGCCTAGGACAAAGGAAGACGAAGGCGGCCCCGGCGGGAAACTTCTCGATCGCCCCGGGGAATTCCTTCCACGTCGAGAGCTCCGTGACGTGGGGCACGGAACCCCGTATGCGCCAAAGGGATTCGCGTACGCCGTGGGAATCGGAGGCCAGCGTCAGGACCGTCAGCTTGGCGGACACACCGCCCAGGACGCGGCGCATCAGGGAATAGGCTCGAACGCAGGACGGGTTCCGCTCCACGAAGGGCGGAACCACCAGGACCAAGGCCGTGGCTTCCTGGATGGGCCGGAGGAGCCGGGCCACGATGGTCATCTCCCGGCCTCCCGCGATGATCTGGTCGATCACTTCCCCGAAGACGGCCCCGGAGGGCCGGGGGGGCCGATTCCAGCCCAGCAGCACGGTCGTGGCCCCGTACTCCTGGGCCGCCTCCAGGATCCCCTCCGCCGCGTTCAGGCTGACGCGCGCCGCGGGCTTCACGGGAACCCCGACGGCCACCCCCTGGGCTATCGCCTTGGCCAGGACCGTCTCGGCCTGCTCCAGGTCCTTTTGCGCCCCCGGCGAATCCTGCACGATACTGACCGGGATGACGGGCTCCTCCGACTTGGGATCCCGCAGCAGGAAGGCGAAATCCGCCAGGGACTTGAGGGTTCCGGGGTTCGAGACCGCGATGAGGATACGCTCCGCCCGGCCCTCGAGGCTTTCGGGACCCCGGGAGTCTTCCAGGGCCAACCGGGCTGCGGCGCGGCGGGTCACCTGGGGGCCGAGGACGCAGGTCACGACGAACATGACCGCCGTACCGGCCAGGACGGGCTCGCCGAAGAGGCCCAGCTTGTATCCGACCAGGCCGACGGCCAGGGTGGAGGCCGCCTGGTTCACCGAAAGCCCGAAGGAGATGTTCACCTCCGCCAGGGAGAACCCGAAGAAGGGCTTCAGGAGGAGGGAGGACGCGTATTTCGAGGCCAGGATGACGAGGAGCATGGCCGGTGCGAGCAGGGCGGACCTGCCCGGTGCGAGGAGGAGGGGGATGTCGGTGAGCATCCCGATGTAGAAGATGCAAAGGGGAATGAAGATGGAATCTCCCGCGAACCGGAGCTGGGTCATCAGGGCGCTCCGCTCCGGTATATGACGGTTCAGGACCAGGCCCGCGGCGAAGGCCCCAACCGCGGGCTCCAGGCCCGCGAGGCCGGCCGAGGCCGCGCAGAAGAACGCGACGGCCAGGGCGAACAGGAATTCCGCGGAGCCCCCGGCCTTGATTTTCCGGAAGAAGCGGCGGATGAGCGGGGGCAGCACCAGGGCGGCCGCGGCCGTCCAGGCGGCGAACAGGCCGACTGTCCGCCGCCAGAATCCCCATCCCGTCCCGTCCCCGGCCGTCGTGAGGGCCAGGACGGCCATGGCCAGGACGTCCGTTATAACCGTCGCCCCGACGGAAGCGAAGACGGCCCGGCTGTTCCCGAGCCCCATGGCCTGGGCTATGGGGAACGAAAGGAGGGTGTGGGAGGAGAAGAGGCTCCCGAAGAGCAGGGCCGGAATCGTCCCCATCC
>CAYTYG010000160.1:0-7298 GCA_964441515.1 uncultured Treponema sp. | reverse complement strand
AAGACCCTGCGCGCCGTGGCCATGGCACCGCTGTTCGAAGCTCTGCGCGCCTGGCTGATGGACAAGGGGTACGCGGTGGCGCCCCAGAGCAAGCTGGGCATGGCGATCTCGTATGCCCAGAAGGTCTTTGACCGCGCGATCCGCTTCGTGGATCACCCGCTTTTGACCCCAGACACGAATCGGGTTGAAAACGCGATCCGGCCGTTCGTGGTGGGGCGGAAGAACTGGCTCTTTTCCGGAAGTCCCGGGGGCGCCCACGCGAGCGCGGGGTTGTACAGCCTCATCGAGACGGCCAAGGCGAACGGGCACGAGCCGTATGCCTACCTCTGCCACCTGTTTGATGCTCTGTCGAAGTGTTCCACCGATTCCGAACGAGATGCCCTGCTTCCCTACAGGCTCAGCCCGTCAAGTTACAGTGTCAACGCGGTGTAATTGACGCTTACGACGGTCCCGCCTATCACGGCGGTCTCCTGCTCGGCCCCCTGCACCACGGAGCGGACGAGGGAGCTCGACTCTTCCAGCCGGCCCATTTGTCCCAGCGCGGCCGAGCCCGCCTCTCGCATCTCTTCGGAGGCCGCCTTGACGGAGGTCGTGGCCGAGGTGATTTCCCCGAGGGCCTGGAGTATCTGGCGGGAGCCCGCGTCCTGCTCGTCCATGGCCTGGCGCACCTGGACGGCCAGTTCGTTCGCCCGGCCGATGGCCGAGAGGGTGTCGGCGAACGACTGCGCCGTCGCAGCCGAGCTGAGAACCACCTGGTCGATGGCCTCCTTGATCGATCCGAGCTCCCGGATCGTCTCCTGCGACTGAGCGGCGCTGGATTCCGCCAGCTTGCGGATCTCGTCGGCGACCACCGCGAAGCCCTTTCCCGCCTCGCCCGCGTGCGCCGCCTCGATGGCTGCGTTCATCGCCAGGAGGTTGGTCTGCGAGGCGATGGCGGAGATCGCGTCGTTGGCGTCCGCCAGGGAGTTCGATTGCCGGGCTATATCCCGGACGCGGTTCTCCGTCTCCTCCAGCCGCTCCCGGCCCGCCTCCGCGGAGGCGACGAGCTTCTCCATCTCCGCGGCGATGCGGTCCACCGAGACGGCGACGCTCTTGATGTTCGAGATCATCTGCTCCACGGAGGCCGAACTCTCCACCACGCCGCTCGATTGGGTCTCCACGGAATCGGCCAGGGTGTTGAGCTTCCCGACGATGCTGCGGACCGACTCTGTGGCCGCCCCCGCGCCGGCGTTCTCCTCCGCGGACCGCGCCCCGGCTTCCGCCAGCGCGGAGCGCACCTTGTCCAGGGCGTCCTCGGTGCGGCGCATGGACCCGTCCAGCTCCGCGCCGTCCTTGCCCAGGTCCTCGGCCACCCCGCGCGCGGTCGTCACGATGGCGCCCAATCCCGCGCTGAAGCGGTTGAACGAGTCCGCCATCCGGCCCAGCTCGTCGCCGCTTTGAGCCGCCAGGCGGGCGGTGAGATCGGCCTCGCCGCGGCCCACGGCCGTCATCGCCGATTCCAGGGCGCCGAGGGGCTTGAGCGAGGCGGAGATCAGGATCGCGATCAGGACCAGGAGCGCTAGACCCGCGCCGGTCCCCACGGAGCCTAGGAAGACCGTCGCCCGCCGCACCGGCCGCAGCAGGGATTCGGTGGATATCGCCCTTCCGAAAGACCAGGGGCGCCGGCCGTCGCCTATCAGGACCGGCTCGAAGATGACGAAAGACGCCTTTCCGGTCTCCTCCGTGGCTTCGGTGTAGGAGAACGGTTCCCCGTTCTTCACCTTGTCGGTGATCCCGTATCGCGCGTCCAGGTCCGGCAGCGCGTCCATGACCGTCCTTCCCAACAGCGAATCCTGGGGATGCGCCACGAAGGACGTGTCGTTCGCGAGGGCGAACGAGTAGGCGTCGTAGTTGTTCTCCGTCGAGAGGGAGACCAGGGCGCGCAAGTCGTAGTCCACCCCGGCGACGCCGACCAGGACTCCGTCGGCGACGATGGGCACGCAGTAGGAGACCGCCCGGACCGTATCGCCGGTGGTCAGCTCGAACTCGTACGGATCCGTCAGGAATTCGCTCTTGCTCTCCGCCGGGACCGTGTAGTACTCGGAGACGTTGCCCTCTTCGTCGTCGGTGGCGAACTCGAAATCGAGCGAATCCCCGCTGCGGTACCAATAGGGGGCGAAGCGGCCCGAGAGGGTGTTCCCCGGCTTGCCCCGCCAAGCGGCGTCGTTCCCGTCCAAAGCGTCGGGTTCGAAGACGTACCAGGCCGCCAGGGCGTCCCGGTTGGATTCAATGGTGGCCCGGGCGCACCAGGAGAGGATTTCCCGCCGCGAGGCCGCCGGCATGGCGGCCGCCCCGCGCGCGAATCCCGCCAGGTCGCGGGCGATCTGCATCCCCGATGCCAGGCTCGTGTTCAGCTTTTCCGCCTGGGCGCGGACTTCCGCCGTGGCCTGCGCGAGCGAGGCCTCCCGGATCGCGCCGGTCATGCGGTACGCCGCCGCGTAGGACATGAGCGCGATGATCGCCGCTACGGGCAGGGAAACGGCGATGAGTAGCTTGAATCGCAGGGGAAGAGTTCTTTTGACGGACATACCGTAAGTATCGTACGGCGTATCTACAACTATCAAGTCCGAAACACTATGCCCGGCCGCCTTCGGCCGCCGCGTCTTCGGGTGATCACGCGGTTCGCGGAGCTCCCTTCTTCATGTCGGCCGCCGAAACCTCGGGATGATGGTATCGCCTCCGGTTCACCGTGTAGCGGCCGTACTCGATGGCCGAGAGCGGGCACCAGTGGATGCACGCCAGACATCGTTCGCAGCGATGCTGCCAGGCAGGCCTTCCGTCGATCATCCGGATATTGTCCGCGGGGCATATCTCCGAGCACAGGCCGCAGCCGGAGCAGGCGTCTTCCGCCCGGAAGTGTTCGTCCCATTCCTCCATATCCTCGTACAGCAAGGCGTTGTATTTTCGGGTGAGAGACCTGCCGAACCTGCCGATCCGCTTCACGGTCCGCGCCGTGATGTCGGCCGCGGCCGCTTCGATCGTTCTTTCGGCGGAATTGAAGAGCCTGTCCGCCGCGCCGCCGACAGCCGCCTGGTTCTTGAAAAGATACGTGTTGGGCATTTTGACGCCCCTGCCGTAGGACAGCCGAAGCCCCTTCCCCGCGAGAAGATCCTCCAGCATGCCCAGGGTATCCATCGGGGAGCCTCCGTGGCTTATCAGGGAAAAGCAATAGGTTCCGGGCAGAAGGACGAGGTTTTTTATGTACCCCGCGACGAGCCTCGGAAGCCCGACGAAGAAAACGGGGAATACGAAGCCTACGGCATTCCCGGGGCCTCCGACCGCTTCCTGCGGCACGCGGGAAGCCATGGAGGCTACCGCGCACCCGCCCAGTTTTTCGGAAAGACGCCGCGCGATGTAGAGCGAATTGCCCGCGGCCGTAAAATAGAATATCCGCGTGTTCATGATGACCCCTTTCACTCCTTGTACAGTGCTTTTCTTAGCTCCGCCAGGTAGGCATCCAGCTCGTTCACCAGGGTCTCCCGGCTGAACCCGTATTTTCCGGCTTTCAAAAGCGGCTCGGCCGTCTGCTCCATGAAACACGAGATGCTCCATACGATGAGCTGTTTGCATCTTCCGATATCCAGCCCCGGCCGGAACAAGGTCTCGTCTATGTTCCCGAACATCGAGTCCCGGTCTTCCCGTTGAAGGGCCGTGAACCGGGCCCGGATATCCGGATCCAGGCCGTCGGACATCGCGCGGCAGGCCGCCCGGGAGAAATCGAAAACCCACGGGTATTTTACCGAGAGCTCGGTTTTGGCCAGGAACGTGGTCCTCAATCGTTTCAGTACGTCCCGTTCCGACAGGTCAAGCCTGCCGAAATACTCGTTTCGGAAAAGATCCAGCGCGTAATCGCACAGGTACCGGAAGAGTTCCATCTTGCTGCCGACATAATGGAACATCAGGGCTTTCGATATGTCCGCGCGCCGCGCGATCTCATTCGTGGAGGCGTCCTCGATGCCTTTTGCGGCAAACTCGCGGAACGCCGAGTTGAGCAGGGCGTCGCGCCTGTCCGGGGTAAGGTTTTTCAGGCTTTCTTTCATGGAACCGCCCAGCTGTTTACCTATAAGGTCAACGCTAGTATAAGCCTGTTTACCTGATAGGTCAAGAATAAATACCAGTCAGCAGTAAAAGTATGGGGGGCGGCAAGTAAGCGGCGTTGGTTTTTTCCCTGGACCGTTCGGGCCGACAGGGGGGCGGCGTCTCCCGTTCCGCGGACACGGCGAGCGCGCACGCCCCCTCGGGATCTCAGAACTCCTCGAAGTCCGAGTCACGCGCGTCGGTCTTCGGCTTTTTGGCCTGGAACGGCACGATGCTCCTTTTGGGCGCGGCTAGGGCAGCCGGGGCGGGCGCCGCCTGCGCGCCCGGGCCGGGCGAAGCCTCCTTTTCCAGCTTGAAGTACGCGATCGTGGCTTTAAGCTCATCGGCCTCGCCCGCCAGTTCCGAGGCCATGCCCGCCATCTCCTCGCTCGAGCTCGCGTTCTGCTGGATCACCGAGTCGAGCTGGGTCATCGCCTTCTGGATCTGCTCGATGCCGACGCTCTGCTCGCGGGAAGCCGAGGCGATCTCCTGCACGAGCTCGGCGGTCTTCTTGATGTCCGGTACGATCGCTCCAATCAGTTCGCTTGCCTCGCGGGCGGTTACCATCGTGTTGTTCGAGAGGTCGGTGATCTCCGAGGCGGCCTTGGCCGACCGCTCGGCCAGCTTCCGCACCTCGGAGGCCACGACCGCGAAGCCCTTGCCGGACTCGCCCGCGCGCGCCGCCTCGATGGCCGCGTTGAGAGCGAGCAGGTTGGTCTGGCTGGCGATGTTCTCGATGATGGATATCTTCTCGACGATCTGCTTCATGGCGTCCACCGAGTTCGTGACCGCCTGGTTGCCGCGCTCGGCGTTCTGGGCGGCCTTCACCGCGATGCCCTCGGTCGCCTGGGCGTTGTCCGCGTTCTGGCGGACGGTGGCGCTCATCTGTTCGACCGAGGAGGAAATCTCCTCGGCGCTCGCGGCCTGCTCGGTCGATCCCTGGCTCAGCTGCTGGGCGGTCGCGCTGATCGCCTCGCTGCCCTCGGAGACCTTTTCGGTCACTTCCTTCGCCTTGCCCGCGACCTGCCGCAAATGCGACTGCATATCGGCGAAGGACTTCACCAGGTCGCCTATCTCGTCGCTTCGGCGCGTGAATTGCGCCTGCCCCGCCGTCGTCAGGTCGCCCTGCGCTAGCCTGTGGCCGATCGCGGTCGAGGCCACGAGGGGCCTCGAGATGGACCTCGAGAGGAATAACAGGGCGATGAAGGCCGCGATGAACGAAGCGACCGCGATGATGATGATCATGATCCGGAGCTCCGTCGCGACGACCTCGAACTCGCTCATCGGCATGGTTGCGACGATCATCCAGCCGTTGGCGGCGACGGGACTGAAGGCGCCTATCTTGGATTCCCCCTTATAGGAGTACGCGACTCCCCCGGCCTTCCCCGTCGCGAGCCCCGCCGCCAAGGGCTCCCAGCCGGGCATGTCCTTGACGTTCTTCTTCAGCATGATCGCCTCGTCGGGATGGAAGATGACCAGGCCCGCGCGGTCGACGACGACGAAGTAGCCGGACTTCCCGAGCTTGTATTTGGAAAGCTCGCTCAGGTTTACGATCGGGTTCAGGAAAATGCCGCAGACGCCGATGATCTCGCCCTTCGAGCCGAAGACCGGGGCGGTTATTCCCGCGTTCGGAGGCACTCCCTCGGAAATGACCAGGGGGCCGACGCCCGCCTTTCCCGCCATCGCAGTCTTGAAGAACTCCATCTGCAACAGGTCCATGCCGATCAGTTCGCGCAGCGGACAGGCGACGATCCTCCCCCGCGTATCGATGACGGATATCGAGTCGAATTGGGCGGCTAGGGCCTGGTTTTTCTGCAGGGCCGAGAGCTTCTCGCTGATCCTCGATACCTCGTCGGGCTTGGCGACGCCGGCGTTGGCCCTATCGAGGAGCGCCTTAATGTCGCCGTCGTCGGCCAGGCCGATGACGAAGCGCGTATCGCCCTGGAGCCGCAGATCCGTATAGTCCGCCATGCTCCTGGCCATGTTGTCCACGTTCTCCTTGCTGGCCAGGAGGACGCTTTCGCTCGCCTTGTTCGTGACAAGGATTCCCACGGTGGCCAGGGGAATGAGCAGAATCGCCGATCCCAGAGTCAGGAGCTTTCCGCCAATCTTCATGGTTGACCTCCAACGTTTTCCGCATATCGAAGTCTCGTGGAGGGGGCGGCCGAATTCAAGACCGACATCAATCCCTTTTTTGGCACGTCCGGGCGCCTCATGCGGTTATCGCGGGCTGCTCGTCCGGCGCCTGGGGACCGGCCCTGACGGCCGGCCTGTCCCCGTCCAAGTACCGTCTCAATCCCCATGGACGGCCTGAGGCATATCGCGGGCGCGCCGGTACGGGCGCCAGCGCGGGGAGGACTTTTTTTGAACTCATCGGCTAGAAAAACCGCCCCGGAACCGGTGGATTCCGAGGCGGTTTCTTCAATCTATACCACGGATTAAAGCAGCAGGGTTTTATCTTCGCCCATGCCCATCATGCCGTCGAGGACGTATTTATTGCCGTCCTCGTCGCGCACATAGCCTTCAAGCTCCCCGAAGGCGATGTAGTAATCGATGTTGACGAGAAGGGCATGCAGGATCATGGCGCTGATGTCGCAGACCTTGAACTTGATGTTCACCATGTCGTGTTCGTCTTTTATGAGCCATTCCGCGGAGCCCTTGAAGTCCCGGGTCTCCGGGGTCCGTGAAAAAACGACCGGCGGAAGCAGGCTTGTCCGGCCCTCGAGCCATATCAGGTTCTCGTTGTAGGCCTCCTGGTCTATGCTCTGGTTGCGCGTGACGTTGAACGCGAAGAACTTCTTTTCCCCATTCACCTCGTTGCGGCCCAGGGTCGTCACCCAGTCATAGTGCGCCCTTCGGGGATAGTAGCCTCTGTGATCGTCGACGATCGCCACGCTGTCCCCGTCGAGGGACAATTCCTCGCCGTTCAGCGTCAGCTTGCCCTCCGCCTTGAAAAAGTCCTTCTGGCTGTAGAGCGGCCTGTTCCTGTCGAAGGGTATGCTCACGACGCTCGGCTTGCTCAGGCGCGTCAGCTCGAAATCATACTCTATCGTTTTGCCGTCCTTGGCCTTGTGGCTGCCGCTCAGGCGGCATTTCCCGTTGCCGAAGTCGTTCACGTATTTAACGAAGCCGTCCTCCGTATGCGCTTCCGCGATGCTGCCGCCGAGCAGGTTCGGAGCTAT
>CAYTYG010000159.1:0-7324 GCA_964441515.1 uncultured Treponema sp. | reverse complement strand
CGGGCCGGGGTCCCGGCGTTCGTCCCGGGGAGGTTTGCGTTTTCTTGCATATACTGCGCTTATTTACATTCCGCCGGTTTTCTGCTATCGTCGAGGTATATTGAATACGGTTTCCACGCCCTGTCCCCCCGCAATGGGGACGGGGTTTCCGTACTCATTCTGTACCCGTACGGTGGCGTAACTCATGAGGGATTTTGGATCTTCCGTTCTGAATAGCACTCCGGAAACAGCTCGTATGGCAGGCCCCCGGGAAAGCGTCCTCTCCGAAAGAGCGGAGAACGCCGCGGAAGCGGCGGAGGGGGTATCCCGATCCGCGAACCCGGCTCCCCTGGCCGTCCTCGTCACGGCCGCGGGCCGGAGCGAGCGCTTCGGGGGCGGCAAGAAGGAGATATTCGACCTGGCCGGCCGCACCGTCCTTTTCCGGGCGGTCTCGGCGTTCAGCCGAATACCCGGCCTGGCCGCCCTGGTCATCACGGCCCCGGACGGCTTCGAGGGGCGGATGCGGGAGGCCCTGGCCTCCGAGACCATCTCAAGCCTGGAAAAAAGCCTGGGAGACCGTTTCGCCGTGGCCCTGGGAGGCCCGACCCGACGGGACTCCGTCCGCCTCGGGCTGGAGGCCCTGGTCCGGGTCCTCGCGACGCGGGAGGCTAGCCTTGTATCCCCCGCTTCCCTTCCGGAGGAGATCCAGGACATGGTGGTCCTGGTCCACGACGGAGCCCGCCCCTGGGTCAGCCAGGGGCTGGCGGAGCGCGTGGCGGCCGTGGCCGGCCGGGTCGGCGCCTGCGTCCCCGTCACGCATCTCATTGAGACTCCCAAGGAGATAAGTTCGGACGGGATCGTCGTACGGCACCCCTCCCGATCCACCCTGGCGACCGCCCAGACGCCCCAAGGCTTCCGGCTGGGCCCCCTCCTGGCCGCGCACCGCAGGGCGGCCGAGCAAGGCGTTGACTGCACGGACGACGCGGAGCTCTGGGCCCGCTACAACGGCCCCGTCGCCTGGACGGAGGGGGAGAGAGCCAATCGGAAGATCACATTCCGGGAAGACCTGAACTTCACCCCCGGCGGCTTCATAAAGGACGACATTACGAACTTCCTGCAAGTGCCCGAACACTTCTTCGGTAGGGAAAAGGGCGGAACGACCGCGCCCTTCCGGGTCGGCGAGGGATGGGACATACACCGCCTCATCCCGGGCCGGAAACTCTACATAGGCGGCGTGGAGATACCCTCGGACAAGGGCGAAGAGGGACACTCCGACGGCGACGTGCTTCTCCACGCGGTGATCGACGCGCTCCTGGGCTCCGCGGCCCTGGGGGACATTGGCCAGCATTTTCCCCCGACCGACGACGCGTGGAAGGGCGCCGATTCCCGGGACCTGGCCCGGCGGGCCCTGTCCCTCGTACGCGAAGCCGGCTGGACTCCCGTCAACCTCGACTGCACCGTGATCCTGGAGCGGCCCATGCTGGCCCCCCACCGGGAAGCCATCCGCGAGAGCCTCGCGAAGAGCCTGGAGATGGACGTCGACTCGATCTCCATCAAGGCCAAGACGAAGGAGGGCGTGGACGCCACGGGAGAGGGCAAGGCGGTCGAGGCCCGGGCCATCGTCCTGGTGACGCCCCGGTAAAAAACGGGAGCGGTCCCGGCGTCACGGCCCCTTGCAGATGTCCACCCACTTCCTCATTCCGGAATACTCCTCCAGCTCCGGGAGGGTGCATCGTATGGCGGAGTTCCCGCTCCCGCAGGCGGGGAACACGTGATCGAACCGCCGGAGGGACTCGTCCAGGAAGACGTCCGCCTCCCCCTTGAGGCCGAAGGGGCAGATGCCGCCCACGGGATGCCCCGTGACCTCCAGAGCCTCCCCGGGGGAGAGCATGGAGGCCTTCAGCCCGAACTCGTCCTTGAACTTCCGGTTGTCGATCCGGGCGTCCCCCGCCGTAAGGACCAGCATCGGCCTTTCCCGGCCCCGGAAGGAGAGCGTCTTGGCTATGCGCCCCGGCTCGACGCCCAGGGTACGCGCCGCAAGCTCCACGGTCGCGCTGGATTGATCGAATTCCATGATATCGTTTTCCCGGTTCCACCTCTTGAAGTATTCCCGGACTTCCCGTACGCCCATGCGTCCTCCCGATGCTGCAGTTTACGGGGAGTATCCTTTTCTTCCCGGAAAAACGCAAGCCTCGCGCCTAAACGCCCCTTTCTCAGCGGATCCGGGCGCGCAGGCCGAATTCAAGGACCGTCCCGGGACCCCCCGAGCCGGGAGTCCAGTCCTCCGTCCCCAGGGTAACGTGGAACTCTCCGGCGGGGCACGGCAGCTCCGCCCGGGCACGGGCCTTCCAGCACCCCTCCTCCGCGGTCCACCGGCGGGCTGCCTCGAGGGACAGCCGGAAGGATCGGGCCTTGCCGACGCCCAGGGAAGCGGAAACCTCGGCGCGGGCAAGCCCTTTCCCCTCGACCCGGCACCCGGCGTCCGCGGCCAGGCGCAGGGCCCGGGCTTCGTACTCGACCCGAAGGTTCGGCTCCAGCCGAAGCGGGGGCTCGGAATCGGAATCCGACCCCCCAAGGCCGGCCTGAAACCTCCAGGGGCGGCCGACCCAGGTCGCTCGGACCATCCCCTCCCAGTCCGCATCCCCTTGCCCCGTGCGGCCCGCGCGGCAACGGCTCTCCAGCCGTATCCCGGGAGGGACGAACCCGGATATGTCCGCGCGCGCCTCCCAGAGATCCGCTTTTTCGCCGTCCAGCCCCCTCCACCCGGGGGAGGCGAAGGAGAACCGGGCGCTCCACCGGAATTCCCTCCGGCGGTACTCCGCTTCCCCCCGGGCGGCCCAGCCCCGTCCGCCGAGGTCCTCCTCGGAATAGGCCGCCGCCGCCAGTATCCTACCGCCGGAAAAACCGTACCCGGCCCAGGCTGCCCCGGCCGCGGCCAGGCGCCCGGGCCGGGCATCCTCCCCGGAAAACCAAGCGTCGTATCCGCGGCTTCGGGGCAGGAGGGAGCCGGCGGCCGCCAAGCCCGCGATCGGTCCGGCCTCCCCCGGCGTCCCCGCCCACAGCCCCATGCTCGGGGCCTCCGCCTCCAGGAACCAGGCCCCCGCGGCGTCCCCCATACAGACGCCGGTGCGGCCGCTGTCCATGTCCAAAGCCAGGGGGCGGCGCCAGGTCCCCGAAAAGAGATACCCGTCCGCGCCGGGGTCCCGGAGAAAACGCAGGATCCCCCCGCTCCGGGCGGGCCCCGCGACAAGGAGGGGGCCGCGCAGGCCGAACCGGGCCTCCGGCCCCCGCCCCGGCACGGCGGACAGCCCGAACCGGAAGAGAGTCATCCCCGCCGTGAGGCCAAGGTCGGCCGCGTAGCCCTCCGTGCCGGCCTCCATGCCAAGTGAAACCGGGACGCGGGCGGCGGCCTCGGACTCGTTTTTCCCCTCGGGAGGGGCCGGCTGGGCCGGGACCGGGCAAAGGAGCGCCAGTCCGAAAAGGGGCAGTATCCGAAAAAAGGACGCGAGACGACGCATACGGGGATACCGCCCCCGGGCGGAACACCGCTTGCCTGTTTTTTGGAAATGGTCCTTTCATAGGTTGAATTTTTCGTGACCCTTCGCCATTATTCGATGCGGATCTTCTTCATCCGGGACTTTCGGAGGAAAACGAAACGAATTGAAGGGAAGCGACGTCTTCATCCAGGGCGTCTCCAAGAGCTTCGGGAACTTCACCGCGCTCCGGGACGTGAGCATGACCATCCAGAAGGGCGAGTTTTTCTCGCTGTTGGGTCCTTCGGGCTGCGGAAAGACAACGCTCCTCCGAATCATAGCCGGGTTCGACGACCCCGACGGGGGGGACATAGCCCTGGACTCCTCGCCGGTGCTCTCCCTGCCGCCCAACGAGCGGCACGTGAACACGGTCTTCCAGAACTACGCCCTCTTTCCGCATCTCTCGGTATTCGACAACGTGGCCTTCCCCCTGCGCCTTAAAAAGACGGTTCCGGCCACAGTCAAATCCAAGGTAGGAGACTACCTGGAGCTTGTGCAGCTGGGAGCCCACGCGGACAAGATGCCCGCCCAGCTCTCGGGGGGGCAGAAGCAGCGCGTGGCCGTCGCCCGGGCCCTCATCAACGAGCCCTCGGTCCTCCTCCTCGACGAGCCCCTGTCCGCCCTGGACGCCAAGCTCCGGCAGCACATGCTGATTGAGTTGGACTCCATCCACGACAAGATCGGGATCACCTTCATCTACGTGACCCACGACCAGCAGGAAGCGCTTTCCGTCTCCGACCGCATCGCGGTCATGAACGCGGGCCAGGTCCTGCAGATCGGGTCCCCCCACGAGATATACGAAAGCCCGGCCACGGGCTTCGTGGCGGCCTTCATCGGCGAGACGAACATGTTCGAGGGCACCGTGGAGTCCGTGGACGGGAACATGGCCGCCGTGGACGTCTCCGGCCTGGGCCGCGTCCTGGTGACGGACGACGACCCGCCGAAGCCCGGCTCCAAGGCCAGCGTCGTGGTCCGTCCCGAGAAGATACGCATCGACACGCAGCGGCCGGCGGCGGACAAGCGCCGGGACATCAACTTCCTGGAAGGCTCCGTGGACGAGCCCATATACTCGGGGTCCAGCACCAAGTACTACGTCCGCCATCAATCCGGCGTGATCGTCAAGGTCATCAAACAGCACGCCAACTGGTCCGACGAGGGCCCCGAGATCGAGTGGAAGGACAAGGTGTTCCTCTCCTGGAGCGCGGACGACGCGTACCTCGTGGGAGCCTCCTGATGTCCCCCGTCGCCGTCCGCTCCCGGCCCGGCGGGGAAACCGGCCGGGTCCGCAACTACGGGCCCGTGTACGCGGGCCCCGCGGGCGTCTGGCTCACGGTCTTCTTCGTGGCTCCCCTCCTGTTCATCGTGGTCTATTCCTTCCTGGAGAAGGGCGTGTACGGCGGCGTCGTGGGGCGGTTTTCCCTGGAGGCCTACCGTTCCCTGGCCAACGCCGTATTCCTGCGGGTCTTCGCCAACACCTTCGGAATCTCCTTCGTCACGACCGTCCTGGCCATCCTGATCGCCCTGCCCTGCGGCTATTACATGGCCCGGTCCCGCCGCAAGACCCTGCTTCTCATGCTGGTCATCATCCCCTTCTGGACGAACTTCATCATCCGGATCTACGCCTGGATCGCGATACTCGGGAACAACGGCTTCATCAACGCCTTCCTTCTCCGCGCGGGGCTTGTCGCCGAACCCATACGGTTCCTGTATAACCAGGCGGCCGTGACCATAGTGCTCGTGTATACGTATCTTCCCTACGCCATCCTTCCCCTGTACTCCACGATCGAGAAGTTCGACTTCTCCCTCCTGGAGGCCGCCCGGGACCTGGGATGCACTCGGACGGGCGCCATATTCCGCGTCCTCCTGCCCAACATCGCCTCGGGCATCATCACGGCCATCCTCTTCGTCTTCATCCCGACTTTCGGGGCCTACGCCGTACCGCTCCTGGTAGGAGACCGGAAATCCTACATGCTGGGCAACTTCGTGGCGGAGGAGCTCACCCGGACGCGCAACTGGCCCTTGGCCTCGGCGATCTCCATGGTCATAACGGTGGTGACGACCCTGGGCCTCTGGATGATGTTCCGACTGCGGTCCGGCGCCCGGTACCCGTCGAACGGAAAGGCCTCCGCTCCCTCGAGGGAAAGGAACGGCCCATGAAGAGCGTCAAGAGCCCGGGATTCTCCCGGACGGTCTTCTTCCTGACCATGGTCTTCCTCTTCCTGCCCCTCGCGGTGCTCGTCTTCTACTCCTTCAATTCCTCGAAAAGCATGAACTGGACGGGTTTTTCCCTCGTTTGGTACGAGAGGCTCTTTCTCAAGGAGAGGAACGCCTGGCGCGCCTTCGAGAACTCCCTCATCATCGCCCTGTCCAGCGCGGCGGTCTCCACGCTCCTGGGAACCCTGGGCGCCATAGGCGTGAACTGGTACGATTTCCGCTTCAAGAAATACATACGTTCCGTCGCGTTCCTGCCCCTCATCATGCCCGAGATCATCATCGGGGTATCCCTGCTCATCTTCTTCGCGGCGGTGGATCTGAAGCTGGGACTCCTGACGATCTTCATAGCCCATACCTCCTTCAACCTGCCCTTCGTCTTCCTCATGGTGATGGCCCGGCTGGACGAGTTCGACTATTCCATCATAGAGGCGGCCCGGGACCTGGGGGCCACGGAGCTGCAGACCCTCCTGCGGGTCATAATCCCGGTCTCGGTTCCCGGCATCATATCGGGCTTCCTGACCGCCGTCACGTTGTCCCTGGAGGATTTCGTCATCACCTTCTTCGTTTCGGGGCCCGGCTCCACCACGCTGCCCCTCTACGTGAACTCGATGATACGCTTCGGGGTCTCCCCGGTGATCAACGCCCTCTCCGTGGTGATGATAGCCGGAACCGTGCTGATCACCCTCCTGGCCCGGAACTTCCTCAAGTATATAGCCCAAAAGTAGCGGGAAGAGCATGGAAACACCGGCGCGGGAACCGCCCGCAGCTCCGTCCGGATCCCTCGGATTCGACCCTCGTGGGCTGGACCGGGTACGGTCGGTCCTGCGGTCCTACATCGACGCCAAGCGGTATCCCGGGTTCAGCGCCCTCGTGGCCCGGCGCGGCCGGGTGGTCCTGTCCGACCTGTCCGGATGGCAGGACCCAGCCGCCCGTATCCCCATGGCGCCGGACACGATCTTCCGTATCTATTCCATGACCAAGCCCGTGGTATGCTCCGCCTTCCTGACCCTCCTGGACGAGGGCCGGGTAAGCCTCGAGGATCCGGTCTCCCGCTACCTGCCCGCCTTCTCGAAACCCAGGGTGCTGGCCGGCGGGACGCCGGGGGACGCGCGCCTAGAAGACGCGGCCCGGCCCATCCTCGTCCGGAACCTTCTCACGCACACCTCGGGCCTTACCTACGGCTTCCTCGACGACTCCCCCGTCTGCGCCCTCTATCGGGAGTCCGCCGTCATGAACGACGCGGGCCGCTCCCTGGGCCGGATGGTCGAGGAGGCCGCGCGCCTTCCCCTGGCCTTCCACCCCGGGGAGCGCTGGGGCTACGGGGTCAACATCGACGTGATAGGCCGCCTGATCGAGGTGATCTCCGGACGGGGGCTCGGGGAATTCCTTGCCGAGCGGATCTTCTCCCCCCTGGGCATGGAGGACACGGGCTTCCACGTCCCCGAGGGAAAGCGATCCCGCATCGCCGCGATGTACGGGAACCCGGACATCACCACGACGACCCTTTCGGAGAGCTTCCGGGCCTGGAAAAACGGCTATTACGAGCGCATCGACGTGGAGGGCACCTACCCGTCGGACCGTCCGTCCTTCGCCCGGGG
>CAYTYG010000158.1:2112-7331 GCA_964441515.1 uncultured Treponema sp. | reverse complement strand
CTCCAGCTTGGAAGGCTGGGGTAATAGCCGTTATACGACCGGCGCGATTTACGTGTCCGCCACGGGCGGACTTCGGGGTCGCCGGTCGTTCATCTCGCGCCCCTATTGGGCCGCTCGGTGTACGCCGGCGCGCTTCAAGGGAAACTTATCTAAAAGCCTGTCCCCTGTCAAGGCTGGGAGTAGGACCTCCAAAGCACCTCGTAGGGGCCGAGGCGTATTCCATCTCCGCTTTCGGCTTCCGGCCGCGCCTTGTCCCCCGTGGATGTCGGGTCGAAAAAGGGCCCGGAGGGGAACAAACCCTCGAGCTCTGTCCCCGGCGAATACGCGGCGGCGTTCGGGCTTACATTGACGACGCAAAGGAGGCACTGCTTTCCGTCGCCCCGCAGGACGGCGAAAACCGGGCCTTCCCCGGATATCACCCGGCTGGAAACGCCGGGCGAGAGGTTCGGCTCCCGCCCCCTGCATGTATACAGGGCCTTCATCCCCGCGAGCGTCCGGGACGCCCGGCTGGACGGATTCTCAAGCTCCTTCTCAACGTCCTCCGAATTCAAGGACCTGCGGTTTATCGCCCGGTTGTAGCCCTTGAGCTTCGGTCCTTCCGTCCAATTACCCGTACCGAGGAAACTGTGCAGATAGACCGCCGGCATTCCTTCCAGGGACGCGGCCAGGGCGTGGCTCGCCAGATGCGCCTTGATCCGCAGCTCTTCCGGCAAAGCGGGATCCGAGATCGCGTCGAACCAGGAGGCGTTCAACTCGTAGGGCACGGGTCCCGCGGGGGTCGATTTGTACGAAATAAGGCAGCCTCGATTCAAGGCGGAGTCCAGGGTCTTCCGGAAGGAGTCCTCGTCTACCAGCCCATAGGCGGGGGTAAGCCCGATCCCGTCATGGGACGCAAGGAAATTCAGGAACGTACAGCCGGGGGGCGCTTGGGTCTCCCGCGCCCATTTGGAGAGGCAGCCCGCGTCCCCGGATGTGAAGGCGTGCAAGGTCAGGGGCGGAAGGGAGAAATTGTACACCATCTCCGCCTCGTCCCCGGCGCCGAAATACGAGAGATTCTCCTCCTGGGGTACGTTCGTTTCCGTCAGGATAAGCACATCCAATCCCAGGGCATCCGTAACAGCGCGGAAAAGCTTCACCAGGGCATGGGTCTTGGGATGATGCAGGCAGGCGTGCCCGTCCTCCTTCCACAAGTACGCTATGGCATCCATCCGGATGATCCTGGCTCCCTTCTCCACATACCCCAGGAAGATATCCAGCATCTCGGCCAGGACCGCGGGATTCGAGAAGTCAAGGTCGACTTGGTCCGCGCTGAAGGTAGTCCAAACATACACCCGGGAGCCGTCCGCCCGCGTAAAGGGCGTCAACAGGGGATGCGTCCGGGGCCGTACTACCCGGGAGGCATCGTAGCCTTCTGGGCGCGTCAGAAACCAACCCTCGAATCCGGAATCCCCTCGGAGGAACCCCTGAAACCATTTCCCCCGGGAGCTGGAATGGTTGATGACCAGGTCGAAGGCCGGCTTGAAATCCTGTCCTATGGCCCGGATGTCCTGCCAGCCGCCCAGCTCGGGATTCACCGCGCGATAATCCAGCACGGAAAAGCCGTCGTCGGAGGAATACGGGAAAAATGGCAGAATATGGACGTAGGATACGGCGCCCGACAGCCGCTCCCGGAGGAATCGGCGCAACGCAGCCAGGGGAGTTTCCCCTTTCCCTCCCCCCAACGTATTCCCGTACGTGATCAGAAAGACATCGCGTTCGTCGAGCCTCCTCGGGGAGGATTGGGACCGGAAGGCCCCCGCCGCCTCGAGCCGGGATAGGCTGCTCCGTAAGACTTCATGGATTCTCGTCCGCGCATCCCGAACGATGGAGTCCTCCGAGTAAATCTCCCCTATAAGCGCGTCTATTCGGTCCCGAACGTACATGCTTATCCCTCTCCTTGTATCAATTACCAGCTTAGTCCCGGAGAGGGGAATTGACAATTCATACTTGCTTTTATATATTTTATTTTATATATGTTAATTTACATATAAGGAGACTGGAAGGACATGGAGAAGGAAGCCAAACGGATCGTGATTATAGGAGGCGTCGCGGCGGGAGCGACGGCGGCGGCCCGGGCGCGGAGGCTGGACGAGTCCGCGGATATCACCCTCGTGGAGAAGGGTAGATACGTATCCTTCGCCAACTGCGGGCTGCCCTATTTCATCTCCCGGGACATACAGAAAAGGTCCGCGCTTATACTTCAAACCCCGGAAGGTTTCTTTTCCCGATATCGAATCAAGGTCCTTCTTCAGACGGAAGCCCTGGGCTTGGACCGCGCCGCCCGCAAGGTTCGCGTGCGGAACGCCGAGGGGGAATCGGAGCTTACCTATGACTCGCTGATCCTGGCGCAGGGGGGCAGTCCCGTCTTCCCTTCCATCACCGGCCTCGATTCCGCCAACGTTTTCCGACTCTGGACCATCCCGGACATGGACGCGGTCCACAAGTACATCGAAGAAGAGAAACCCGAAAGCGCCGTCGTCATAGGCGGGGGCTTCATAGGACTCGAAACCGCGGAAGCCTTCTTACGGCGCGGCTTAAAAACATCGATCGTCGAACTGACCGACACCCTCATGCCGCCGGCGGACCCCGAGTTCGGCAGATTGATACAAAGAGAGTTCGAGGCCGAGGGCGTCCGGGTAATCACGGGCCGTTCCGTGAAATTCGTGGATTCGGGGGCAAAAACCGTTACGCTGGACGACGGGTCCTCCATCCCCGCCGGAATCATCCTCGTCTCCGCGGGGGTGCGACCCAACACGGAACTGGCCAAAGCCGCCGGCCTGGAAACGGGACCGTCCGGGGGACTCTCGGTGGACGAATACCTGCGGACCGGCGACCCCAACATCTGGGCCGCGGGAGACATGGCCGAGATAACCCAGAGGGTGAGCGGCCGGCGCATCCGGGTTCCCCTGGCGGGGCCCGCGAACCGGCAGGGCCGTGTAGCCGCCACCAACGCCTTGGGCGGCGGGACGCGGTATCGCGGCGCCTTGGGAACGAGCGTATTCAAGGCCCTGGAAGCCACGTTTGCCATGACTGGGCTCACGGAAAAGGCGGCCAAGGCCGCGGGCCTTGAGGCGGGGTCGGCCACGGTATCCAAGGCGAATCACGTGACCTATTTCCCCGGCTCCGAGGACCTCTACCTGAAGATCGTCTACGACAGAAAGACGGGCCGGCTCCTGGGCGGGCAGGCATTCGGGAGGGCGGGGGCGGACAAGAGGATAGACGCCCTGGCGGCAGCCTTGGCGGGAGGACTCGGCATCGACGACCTGGCCGACCTGGACCTTGCCTACGCGCCGCCGTATAACTCCGCGAACGATCCCATCAATATGGCGGCCTACGCCGCACAGAACGATCTCTCCGGGTATTCGCCGGCGGTGTCCGCCCGGACCGCCGTGGAGGAACTCGCACGGGGCGGCGCCCTCCTCGTGGATGTCCGTACCTACGGAGAGTTCGCCAAGCGATCCGTCCGGGATTCCATCCACATCCCCGTGGATGAGCTCCGGGACAGGCTGGCGGAACTTCCGGGGGACAGGGCTTTGCTTCTTCTCTCCAAGACCGGATTCGAGAGCCACGTCGCCCTGCGACAGCTTCTGCAGAAGGGATTCAAAAACACCCGGAACATATCCGGCGGCATGGCCGCCCTGACCCTGGAACCAGGTCTTTCCTGGGAAGAAGGACAATAAGGAGGCCGGCATGGCAAACCCAATACGGGAAAAAATCGAATCCGGAGCTTTGGTTCTGGACGTACGTACCCTGGAAGAGTATGAGGACGAACACTACCCGAATTCCCTGTGCATCCCCGTCAACGAGCTTACCGACCGGCTTTCGGAGATTCCGCGGGAGAAAAGCATTATCGTGTATTGCGCAACCGGCGCCCGAAGCGCCTACGCCGCCCGCATCCTGAAGCTCGCGGGATATGCCGATGTGATGAACGCCGGCGGGCTTGCCGACCTTCCGGACGCGGTCGTACCCGCTATGCTTCCGAACGCCGGTTGATCCGCGCTTTCCGCTCAAGGCGGGAAAGGCGGAGCGACAAAGCCTCTTTGCGGTCGGACGTATCCGCGAATCCTTCGGCGGCCCGGGCCGCGGTCAGGGCGGATTCCGGGTCGCGCCGCCGGTGCTCGGCGTGCTTGGCGCGCTCGATACAGGAAAACCAGGATGGGCAGAGGGCCGAAAGGATACGTTCGTAATCCTCGACCCTTTCCTGCCTCCGGTAGTGTTTCAGCAGGATCTCTCCGGCCTTACCGTCGCCTTCCCGAAACGACCGTTCCAGGACCCGCTCTCCCTTGGGCGGTTCCAACCCCAGCCATAGCGAGCCCAGGGCCGTTAGCCGGCAATCCCGGGCCCTGTCCGGGTCCGAGTGAACTCGGGAGCACTCGGCGGCCAGACACGCCAGGGATTCGATGTCCGCAGCGTTGTGGGCCAGGACGGCCTCGAGGAGGGGATGGGAGCCCTGTTTCACAAACTCGAGCCATATCTCCGGTATGCGGGCGCCCGGAACGTCGAGCCCCCGGCCCCGGCCCAACAGCCCGCGCTCCAGGGTACCCAGCGAACAGTCCGGGAACCGATCCTTCCAGAGCCTGCGGGCCGCGGGGAGAAAGTCGGCATGGGGCAGCGAGGGCATGGACCTTCGGTTGAGCACGCAGCGCGTCCGAAGGAGCGGCTCGTCGAAGGAGCGGCCGTTGTAGGAAGCCAGGATAGAGCCTTGTTTGAGCTCGCATAGAACCGCGTCTAGAAAATCGCCCTCCCCCGGGTAATCGGCCAGAAAGTACTGCCTGATTTCAAAAATCCGCCCCCCGGGTACGGGGACGGAGCCTCCGAAGGCCGCAAGAAAAGCGATGGTTCCGGAACCGCCGGAAAGCCCCGTTGTCTCCAGGTCGAAAAAGACGAGATTGCAGGAATGCAGAGATTCCAGGTCCTTCCCCGTTTCCCTGGTTGCCCGGAGCGCTCGCCCTCCCAGAAAAGGCCGCATGTCCAGGTGTTCCGGAAGAGGATCCGGGCACTCCAGGGATCGGCGAAATACGAACGGAGCCGTCTCGGACCAGAGCGGGAGTTCCCCGGAAAATCCGGAAAAACCTCCCTCCGGCCGCCCGGGATACTCCGGACGGCTCCCGCCATCCCGCTCCTTCGGCTTGGTTTTCCTGGACAGTTCCCGAGGTTACAGACATCTCATTTCCTCCTCT
>CAYTYG010000158.1:1616-2102 GCA_964441515.1 uncultured Treponema sp. | reverse complement strand
GGCCATATCCCCCTTCTATCCGGACAAAGCGGCCAGGAGCCGTATGATCGCCCTTTTCACGTCCCCCCCGTCCACCTTCGTTCGTCCGTCGGCGAAATCCACGCCCACGCAGGAGGGACAGCCCCCGGAGCAGGGACAGAGCTCGACGGCCTCCCGGGCCGCGGAGAACGCCTTCGGAAGAAGCTCCTTCAGGGCCTCCGCTATCCCCGTCCCCCCGGGATACTGGTCGTAGAAGTACAGGGCGGGAACCTGGAAATGGTCGTCCCGCACCCGTTCGGCCGTCCCTATGTCGCGGGGATCGCACATGAGGAACACGGGGGCGATACGGCGCAGCAAATAGGAGGCGCCGGACAGCACGGCGGCGCGGAACGCGGCGTCCCGGCCGGCGAGCTCCGCCCCCGCTGACCGCTCCGGCGGGAACAGCACGGCCAGGCCGCGGGTCTGCATCTCCTCCGGGGGCAGGCGGATGTCCCCGTAGCCCACGTT
>CAYTYG010000158.1:0-1606 GCA_964441515.1 uncultured Treponema sp. | reverse complement strand
TTCCACCAGGTGGATACTGTTGAGCCAACGGTTGTTCTCACGACGCCCTTGGGGGATGACCAGCATCCTGTCGAGAAGCAGGCAGGTTTCTGGGTAGACGCGTCCGCCTCGGACCTCACGAGCATGTCGATCAGAGCCCAGGAATAGGCCCCCTCGTCCCGGCGTTCGTCCTCGGTCAGCACCTTGATGTCCGTCTTGACCACGGCGTCCGTGTAGTAGTTGACCTCGCGCTCCTCCACGGTGCAAAGGCGGTTCTCCAGGTCCAGCTTGAGCACTACGTATTGCCGACCCCGGTGAATATACACGGCGTCGTCGTAGATGAGCTCCTTGGCGCTGGGCCGGTCCATCTCGCCGATCACCCGGTTGCGCCCCCCCGTCGCGTCCACGATCACCACGTTGTCCGACGCCGCGGACCTCAGGGATATCGCCTCGCTGGGATATCCCCCCGAGGACCAATGCCACCGTCCGCCGGTCTTCCGGAGTATCCCGTCCTCCGCCAGGAAGGACAGCGCCTCCTCCGTTCCGGCGCCGAACGCCTCGCCCTCCGCGAAGGGAAGCTCGAAGGCGGCGCACTTCACGTGGTCCGTATAGACATAGGGATTCTCCGGGTCGATCCGGGCGGACTCCGGGGAGACGCCGAAAAAGTACTCCGGGTGCGCGATGATGTACTGGTCCAGGGGGCTGGAGGAGGCCACGAAGAAGGCCGCGGAAAGTGTGTTTCGCCTCCCGGCGCGCCCGGACTGCTGCCAGAAGCTCGCGAAGCTTCCCGGGAAACCCGCGATGATGGCGGCGTCCAGCCCGCCTATGTCGATCCCCAGCTCCAGCGCGTTGGTCGAGACGACCCCGTGGACGGTCCCCTCGCGAAGCCCCCGCTCTATGGCCCGGCGCTCCGTGGGCAGGAGCCCGGAACGGTAGGGTTCCACGACGATGCCCGCGTTGTCCGTGTAGAGGTTTCGGAGCTCCTGGTTGATATACCCGGCTATCAGCTCGACCCGCAGGCGGGAACGCGCGAAGAGTATGGTTTTCACGCCGGACCTAAGGAGCCGGACCGCCAGCTTCTGGGACTCCGTGGCGGTGCTCCTGCGTATGCCCTGCACGGGATCCACCAGCGGCGGGTTGTAGAATACGACGAGCTTCTCGGACCTTGGGGCGCCGTTTTCCGTGACCGCTTCCACGGGCTCCTCGACGAGCTTCTCCGCAAGCTCCCGCGGATTGCCGATCGTCGCGGAACAGAGGATGAAGGCCGGGCGGGCCCCGTAAAACGAGGCGATCCGCTTGAGCCTTCGCAGGACGTTGGCCACGTGGCTTCCGAAGATGCCCCGGTACCCGTGCATCTCGTCCACGACCACGTACCGGAGCCCCGAGAAAAACTTCGTCCATTTTGTATGGTTGGGCAGGACTCCGGAATGGAGCATGTCGGGGTTCGTTATCACGATGCGGCCCGTGTCCCGGGCCGACACGCGCACGGAACTGGGGGTATCCCCGTCGTAGGTGGCGATCTTCAGGGGCAGGCCGCCCCCCAGCGCCACTTCGTTCAACTCGGCCTGCTGGTCCTGGGAGAGCGCTTTCGTGGGGAAGAGGTAGAGGGCCCGGGCGGAGGGATCCT
>CAYTYG010000157.1:1837-7335 GCA_964441515.1 uncultured Treponema sp. | reverse complement strand
TCCCGCCCTCTTTATCTCCAAGGACAGGCCCTTCATGAAGGCGTTCCTGCGGGCCTACGAGGGTCGGAAGCCCGGGGAGGGGGAATACATACTGGCGCCGGGGACTTCCTACGCCAAGGCCATTCCCAACGTGGCCGCGTTCGGGCCCGTATTCCCCGGGCAGGAGGATTTCTGCCACAGGCCGGACGAGCACATGGGCTTCGAGGATATACGGGACTGCGCCCGGATCTACGCGGACGCGATCCTGGAGGTCGTCCGGTCTCCGGAACCGATGGCGTAAGGGCGCCCGGCCTCCGCCATTGACACGGCGGGCCCTTCTCGGAAAGAATTCTTTTCACAGATGGAAGAAACTGCAAACATCCCCAAGCGGATCGCTCGATCCGCGGCATCCGGCGTCCGTACCGGCCTTCGGACGGCCGTCTATCTGCTTAAGATCATGGTTCCCGTGTCCTTGGCGGTCTGCCTCCTGGAGTGGAGCGGCGTTCTCCAGATCATCGCACGGCTCCTGGCTCCGGCCATGAGGCTTCTGGGACTGCCCGGGGAGGCCGCGTTCGCCCTGGTGAGCGGCTTCCTCCTGACAAATTACAGCGCTATCGCGGTCGTTACCGCCCTGGGCCTTCCGATCCGCGAGATCACCATCGTCGCCATCATCTGCCTGACCGCCCACAACCTCATCGTGGAGACCGCGGTCATGAAGAAAGCCGGCTCCCGGGGAATCAAGATGGTTTTCCTGCGGCTCGGGATGGGATTCCTGGCGGGATGGGCCTTCAACCGGCTCCTGCCGGGAGCCCACGGCGCGGCCGCCTCCGCGGCCTCGCAGCAGGCCCTGGCGGACTTCTCGGCCCTTCCGGAAGCGCTCCTTTCCTGGGGCGTCTCAACCCTCCGTCTGGTCTTAAAGATCATCCTTATGGTAATCGCCATCATGACGGTCCAGAGGCTCCTGGAGGAGTTCCGGGCGGCGGACTTCCTGGCCCGTGTTTTCTCGCCGGTCATGAGGATATTCGGCCTGGACCATTCCGTAAGCCTCCTGTGGCTGGTCATCAACCTGGTGGGGTATTCCTACGGGGCCGCGGTGATCATGGAGCAGATAGAGGGCGGGAAGATGAAGGGCCGGGAGGCGGACCTCTTCAACCACCACGCGGCCATGTCCCACAGCCTGCTGGAGGATACGGTCCTCTACGGGGCGATCGGCGTGCCCCTCTTCTGGATCACCGTTCCCAGGCTTGTCATGGCCCTGGCCGTGGTCTGGCTGGAGCGGCTCCGCCGCGTCCTGTTCCGGCGCTCCTTCCGCGTCGGGACGGTCTAGGGCCCCGTGCACCTCTACGAGCGCATCTACCTGGATCTCCGGCGGCTCGTGGAGGAAGGCGAAGTGCGCCCCGGGGAGCGGCTGCCCTCCATCCGCGACGCCGCTCAGAGGTACGGCTGCAACAAGCTGACGGCCCAGAGGGCCTACGACCTGCTCCGGGACGCGGGGATAGCCGAGAACCGCGTGGGATCCGGATCCTACGCGATCGGCCCGTCGGCCGCCGTCCGGGAGGGCGAGCTGGCGGCTTCCGTCCTATCGGAAGATTTTTTCCCCTACGCGGAAGCGGGACGGCTCATGGCGGAGGCCCTGGCCTCGGAGCGGGGCCGGGTCTTTTCCGCGCCCCCCGCCCCGGGGGTATCCGCGCTCCGGGAGACCCTGGCGGGCCTCTTTCGCCTGCCGGCGGAATCCCTCCTTGTCCTTTCCGGGGCCCAGCAGGGCCTGGCCCTCTGCCGCCGGCTCTTCGGGGACCGGGGGCGGCCGGAGGTCCTGGCCGAGGAGCCTACCTACCCGGCCGCCCTGGCCCTTTTCCGGCCGACCGGGAGCCTTCCCCTGGGCCCCGAGGGCCCGGATCCCGGGGACTTCGAGCGCTTCTGGGGGGCATCCCGGGGTTCCGGCCCCCGGCTTTTCTATTCCGTGCCGGACCTTCACAACCCCACGGGCATACGCTACGCCCCGGACCGCAAACGCGCCATCGCCCGGGCGGCCCGGGATCTGGATGTCTGGATCCTGGAGGACGATTACCTCTCGGAGACGGCCCCCGCTTCCGCCCCCCGCTTCGTGGACCTGGTCCCCGAGCGCACGATCTGGATAAAGTCCCTCTCCAAGACCACGGCGCCGGGGGTCCGGATCGGCCTCATGTCCGCCCCGGGTCCGGTGTTCCCAAGGCTGGAAACCCTGAAGGCGGAGAACGATCCCGGGCCCTCCACCTGGCTCCAGCTCTTCCTGGACCGCTTCTGCCGCTCGGGGCTCTACGGGAGCCACCTCTCGGCCTGCGTAGCCGCGGCGGCCAAGCGGAGGTCCGAACTCCTGGGGCTCCTTGCGGGGCGCCCCGGGCTGAGGGCGGCCCCGGGTGCCTGGGGCTGGAACCTCTGGGTGACCGCGGACCGGGAGCCCGCCCTGGAAGCCCCCCCCTGGGCGGAGGGGCGGCGCTTCGGCGCCTCCCCGGAAACCCGGAAAAGCTTCCGCGTCTCATTCATGTCCGTGGGAGAGGCCGCGTGGCCCGGGGCCCTGGCCCGGTTGGGGGCCGCCCTGGATGCGGCCTTCCCGTAGAAGTGCGGACGCCCGCGGAGGTTCCGTACGGTGTACCGGGTTATGGTGAGCGGGAAAGCGCGCCGGAACGGACGGACCTCCCAAGTTTCATATTCCCGGACGGCCCGGGAGGTGATATACTCCCTTCATTATGTCAAATCAGCCATTTAAAAAAAGAATGGTGTCGCCCTTTGGGCTTGGGGCGTTTTTTCCCTCGGCTCTGTCCCTCCGGGCGGTCTTCGTACTGTTGGTTATCCTGGCTTTCCCCTCGAACCGGGCGTATGCCCAGGCGGAGGTGCGCTTCGACGCCTTCGCGGGCCCCCTTTTCGCCCTGTCCGGGGACGGGCTGGCGCCGGTCCTGCCCCACGCCGGGCTTTCCGCGGGCGCCGGCGCGGAGCTGCGCTCGGGCTTCTGGATACCGATACGGCTCGAGATCGGGTATTTTCATGTCTTCCCCTCGTCGATAAGCCCCGCGGGGGACCTGTACCGTTCCTGGGCGGGATGGGAGCTGTCCCTGGCCGCCGGTGTCCGGGCGCTCGAAAAAGGCGGCGGGCTTCCCTTCGCCCTGGATTTCCTGGGCGGCGCGTCCTTCGGGGCCGACCGCTACCCCGGGACCACCGTGGCCTTCGCCTCCTTCTCCCTGGACGTCCTCGCACGGGCGGGCTTCGCGAATCCCGGACGGGGGGGCTTCCGGGTTCTCCTGCCCCTGTCGTACGTCTTCCGCCCCGGCGCCCGCTCCTTCTCCGCGGGGCTCTGCGCGGGGTGGGAATTCGCGCCCCCGAAGGGCCGCGGCGCCGGCAAGAGCGGAGCCGGGAAGGAGGAACCGTGAAAGCGTTTTTTGCGCCGGGTCCCGTCCTACACCGCGGGCCGTACGCCCCGGCCTCCGCTCCCCGGGGAAGCTTTCTTTTGGCCGCCGCCTTCCTCCTCGCGGCCCTGCTCGCCTCCTGCTCCGCGGAGATCACCGCCACCCGCTACGCCCTGGTCTACGGTGCGGCGGATTACGATGAGATCGCCAATCCTGATGATACGAACGATCTTAGGTTTACGGGCGGCGATGCCCAGGCTATTTCCGCCGAGTTGTCCGCAGCGGGCTGGTCCGTGACGGTTACGCGGCAGCCGACGGTCGATAAACAACAAATTTTGGACGACATCGCCGCGTTGGTTCCCTTGGTTCAAGGGGATTCCTCCGTCCTGGTCTATTTTTCCGGCCACGGTGCTGCGTATTCGGGGATGGCCTATATCGCCCCGACGGATGCCATAAACGACGCGGGCGATCCGGTGGAGGGGAATTTGATATCCTCCTCGGAACTCCTGGCCGCCCTGGACGCCCTTCCCTGCAGAAACCGGGTCGCGGTCCTGGACACCTGCTATTCCGGGGGCTTCGTCCTGGCAACGGATACGGGCACCCTGGACGGGGCGCCCCAGAACTTCGGGGAGTACGACGACGGTACGGAAAAGCTAGCCCTCTTTGCCGCCCTCGGCTCCTACGGCCGACTCCTGGCTGCGGCCTTCGAGTCCTACGACCCCCGCACACCCATAGTAGTGACAGCGGCGGGAGCGGAGGAGCTTTCCTATGAGAGCTCCTCGTACGGACACGGGGTTTTTACGTACCACTTCCTCGAGGCGGCCTATGAGGGCGACACGGACGGGAACGGCCATGTCACCATCCAGGAGGCCTACCGATACGCCCGGAAGAAGGTCGAGGATACCTGGAATGATCTTTATTACTATTACTATGCTGTAGATGGAGAAGGGAATGTCATCAGCTACGTGGATTATCTCCCCCGCATATCCGGGAACGCCCGGGACGTCGTGATCTTCTGAGGCCCGGGCTGTATCGGCCCACGATATCTACCGTTCGATGCCCTCCCGCGCCTCGACGCCTTTTCGGTAATAGTGGCGCACCTCCCGCATCTCGGTGACCAGGTCCGCGGCCGCGAGGACGGCCTCCGGGGCGCCCCGGCCTGTGAGCACCAGCTCTACCCCGGCGGGACGCGCGGCCAGGAGGGCTAGGACGTCCGGCTCCGGGACCACCCCCAGCTTCATCGCCACGCAGAGCTCGTCCAGGACGACCAGGTCGAATTCCCCGGATTCCAAGGCCTCCCGGGCCTCCGCCAGTCCCGCAGCGGCCGCGTCGAGGTCCGCCGGTTCCGGCGCCCGGAACAGGAAGCAGCCCCGGCCGTACTGCCGTAGGGCGAGCCGTCCGGGGCCCAGGGCGGCCGCCAGGGTTTCCAGGGCGCCGATCTCCGAGTACCGCATCCCCTTGATGAACTGGCCAATATAGACCGAGAATCCCGCCCCCAGGGCCCGTAGGGCGAGCCCCAGGGCCGCCGTGGTCTTTCCCTTGCCGTCCCCCGTATAAACGTGGATATACCCTTTCTCCATGCCTTGCCCCCTGGCTTTCCCCTTCAACGGTAGGGGGTCCGGAGGAAATCCGTCAAGCCGGAGGACCCGCCGCCCGGGTTTTTTTGATTCCGCGGCGGATGGATAGGCGGGCGGCTTTTTATTCCACGGTTTTCAGTTGACAAATCCCGAATATGGCGTATTCTAAAAGTGAGCAATCACTCACCATGCGTACCACGACTTCTTGGGATTGTTCACCGGGCGTCCAAGTGCAGCAACCAGGCCCGACAGGGGACGCCCGGTTGTTTTTTCTACGAAGCCTCCGGCCCGGCGCCGCGGAAAGAACGCGGCCCTTGCCGCACCCGGGAGGCTTTTCCCCGGGCCGCCAGGAGGTTTCCATGTCCTACTCGATCCGGGAATACCCGGACGCCCTTCCGATCTATGAAAAGCTCGACGCCCTGATGGCCCGCCCTCCCGTACGGCTGCGGCCCGAGGCCCTGCGGTCCTACCTGGCCTACTTCGACGAGGGCTGTCCCAAGGCCAAGGCTATGGTCGAGGAGGCCCGCCGCTACATACCCGGAGGGGTACAGCACAACCTGGC
>CAYTYG010000157.1:821-1827 GCA_964441515.1 uncultured Treponema sp. | reverse complement strand
CCTGGCGTTCAACTATCCTTTTCCCCTGGTCATCGACCGGGCGGAGGGGGCGTACCTGTACGATATCGACGGGCACCGCTACATCGATTTTCTGCAGGCCGGCGGCCCGACCATCCTGGGGAGCAACGATCCGGCGGTTCGGGAGCAGGTCCTGGACGTGATACGGAAGGTGGGGCCCTCAACGGGGCTTTTCCACGAGTTCGAGCTCAAGCTGGCCAAGGCCATCGCCGAGTGCATGCCCGCGGTGGAGATGTTCCGCATGCTGGGCTCCGGGACCGAGGCGGTTATGGCCGCCGTCCGGGTGGCCCGCCTTGCTACGGGCAAGCGCCGGGTCGTCAAGGTGGGCGGGGCCTACCACGGCTGGAGCGACCAGCTCGTCTACTCCCTGAAGATTCCGAGGACCAAGCGCTTCGAGGCCCACGGAATCCCCTCCCGCGCATCGAGCCTGACCGACGAGGCGGCGCCCAACGATCTCGGGTCCCTGGAGCGCGTGCTCTCCCGGAACCGCCTGCGGGGCGGGACCGCCTGCGTACTCATCGAGCCCCTCGGACCCGAGAGCGGTACGCGGCCGGTGGACTTCGGCTACAACAAGGGCGTGCGCGCCCTCTGCGACAAGTACGGCGCGCTTCTCGTGTTCGATGAGGTGGTGACCGCCTTTCGGGTGGGCCTGGGGGGGGCGCAGGGGTACTTCGGCGTGACGCCGGACCTGACGACCTTCGGGAAGATCGTGGCGGGAGGCTACCCCGCGGCGGGCGGCCTGGGGGGCCGGAGGGACCTGATCCTGCGCATGGCCGCGGGGCTGGAGAGCGGGAAAAAGCGCGCGTACGTGGGCGGGACCCTGGCGGCCAATCCCCTGTCCGCAGCGGCCGGGTATTTCACCCTCAAGGAGATCGAGAGGCGGGACGCCTGCGCCGTCGCGGGCCGGGCCGGCGACCGGCTCACCGCGGGACTCCGGGCCATGATCGCGGACCGGGGTCTGCCCTTCGTAGCCTACAACCAGGGCTCC
>CAYTYG010000157.1:0-811 GCA_964441515.1 uncultured Treponema sp. | reverse complement strand
TGGGAGCCATGTTCCTCAAGATCGATTACCTCCGCATCCTCAAGGTCCTGAAGGAGATCAAGGAGCGGAAGAAGCGGATGGAGGAGTATGGGGCCGCCTACTCCGCCGAGGGGATCGTTACCCTGGCCGGCAGCCGCATGTACACGAGCGCCGCGGATACGGACGAGATCGTGGACGACGCCCTGGTCCGCTTTTCCCGGGTCTTCGACAACGTGGATTTCGAGGCGGCGAAGACCGCCGGATCTGCCGTCAATGCCGCGCACGACCGGAAAAGGGGCCGGGTATGACGGAAGCGGAAGCCCGGGAGAAGGTCCGCGCCGTGGGCCTTCGGATGGTGGAGCTGGGGCTGACGGCCGGGACCTGGGGCAACGCCTCGATCCGTTTCTCCGAGGACGAGATGGCCGTCACCCCCAGCGGCTACGACTACACGGAGATGAAGGCCGGGGACGTGGTAATCGTCAACCTGAAGACGGGGGGGGAAGCCTTCCTCGGAAAAGGGGCTGCACATCGAGATCTACGCCCGCCGCCCCGAGTTTCGGGCGATCGTGCACACCCACTCCATGAGCGCCTCTACCGTCGCGGCGGCGCGCCGGGAGGTGCCGGCCATCCTGGACGACTTGGCCCAGATCGTGGGACCCTCCCTGCGCGTCGCGGACTACGCCCTGCCGGGAACCCGGAAGATGGCGCGGACGGTGCTGAAGGCCATGGCCGGCCGTACAGCCGCCCTGATGGCCAACCATGGGGCCGTGGCCGCGGGCCGGGACGCCGACGAGGCCATCCTCTGCGCCCAGATCGTGGAGAAGGGTTGCCG
>CAYTYG010000156.1:4201-7396 GCA_964441515.1 uncultured Treponema sp. | reverse complement strand
CCCCGCGGGCGTCGGAGATGAAAAGAAAATCGGACTTGCCCAGGGAGGCGAACCGGAAAGGTTCCTCGATGTAGGAGAGCCTCATGTCGACCAGGATGGCCCCCCGCACCCTGCCGTCGAGCTCGCCCGTGACGGCCTTAACGATGGAGACCACTTCGTCGGCCCCGAAGCGGCGCGTGCTTCGGATGTTCCTGCCTATAGGCCGCGCCGCGAGGTGGACCTGGCCCGGCACCGTCCGGGCCGCCGTGTACCATCGCTCCTGGAAGAGGGAATCCCGGGTCGTGGGTGCGAATCCTTCCCCCTCCCAGGCCCCCCGCTCGGTCACGACGATGAGGCCCGCAAGCTCCGGGTGGGATTCCAGGACCGACGACAGGAGCTTCCGGATGTCCTTTCGCCCGGCGGCTCCGGCGTCCCCCTCCTCGAGGAAGGCCGCCACCGAGTCCGCCCGGGCAATCAGGTTAATCAACTTCTCCATCTCCATCACCCGGAACTCGATGGTCATGGTCACCTGGCTTATCATCTTCTCGGTGTGGGACATCGATTCGCGTTCCAGGGAGGTCGCGTAGAGGGAGGGGCCTATGATGCCGAGGGTTACGAGGGGCAGGGCGAGTATCGCCAGGAAGTAGACCATGAGCTTGAGCCGGAGGCTGAGCTTGCCGGACCTCATTCTCGGGCCTTCTCCAAGCGTACGGCTAGGCAGCGACGTCGGTTTGTTTTTTTTCGACATCCGAGAACCCGTGTACGTACACGATTGTACAACGGGAATCGGATTCTGTGTTGGGAAATCTCCGTATAGAACGACGGCCGCTCCGGCCGGCCGGTGAACCGGCGGAGGGTCGTTTCCTTCGCGCCGCGGTACGACGCGGTAGAGGATCAGGTTGACGAGAGACTTGTATCGAAAAGACGCTCCAGCCGACCAAGGTAACCGTCCGGGCCGTGGTAGGACGCGACGAAACCCGGATCGGGTTCCGTACGCCGGCCGCGCCCGGTCACCCCGGCCGAGGCGCGGCCGGCGTACTCCTCCCGTTCCTCTTCGGGGACAAGGGCCGCGGCGGCGGCGACCGCCGCGCCCGCTGCGGCGCCGGCCTTGCCTATCCGGGTGACCGGCACCCCCCAAATGGCCGCCGCCCGGGCCAGGATCCCGTCGCTCGAGGCGGCGCCCCCCGTCACGGTCAGGGGCTTGCGGGCGGAGCCCTCCCCGGCGAAGGCCCGGGATCCCAGCCACAAAAGCCCGAGGGCCGAGTCGACGGCTCCCGCGTAGTCCCCGGCGAAGTCCTCCCGGCGGCCGTAATCCACGGGGGGGGAATCGGGGAAGGATTCCCTCTCGGTCTGAAGAACCCGAAGAACCGATCCCGGGGGAACCCCGGCCAGGGCCCGCTCGGAGGACTCGAAGTCGTCGGCCCCAAGGCCGTGGGAGCGGCGTACCGCTTCCCAGGTCAAGGACCCGTTCGTCCTGCAGCCGAAGAGGAAGGGGCGCCCCAGACCGTCGTACATCGCGTTGGCGGACCTGTGCGGCCGGGTCCCCTCGTCCATGAGGACGAAGCTCGTGCCCAGGGAGAGGAGGCCTCCGGCGGCCAGTACCTTGGTCTGGGGGTTGTCCCCCGAGCCCGCCACGACAAGGGCATCCGGCGGAATTCCGTACCGTTCGGTGAAGTAGCGCGCCGCGGTCCCAGCTCCCTCGAGGGGATGGGCGAGGGCCGGGAGCCGGGTCCGGAGGCCCGTCTCCCCTCCCGGGAGCCCCTCGGCTGCGGCCCGGAGGAGCAGTCCGCTCCATTCGCGCCGCTCCCAGTCCATAAGGCTCGTGCCCGCGGCGTTGCCCCAGTCCACGGGAGCGTCCCGCCGGCCCGCGAGCACCGAGGCGAGGAAGGAGGATATGAGGTGGACGGTGGAGCAGGCCGAATAGGCGTCGGGCTCCCTCAGGGCCCGGCGGCGGAGGACGGCGCCGGAAAAGCGCAGGGGACTGTCCGAACCCGAGAGGGCCGTCATGGCCTCCGGGCCGCCGGCGGCCTTCCGGAGCTGTTCCGCCTCGGCGCTCGTGTTCGCGCTCATCCATATGGGCGCGCGCTCGCTGGCCAGGGCGGACTTGAAGCGCTCCGCCAGGCCCGGAGCCCCGGACAGCCCGACGCCCGCGTATCCCAGGCCAGCGTAGGCGGCGGGAGCCCCACGGCCGAGCCAGACCTGTCCGTGCTGCTGGGCCGAGACCGCTACCGCCCGCACCCGTTCAAGAAGCCCCCGGGGAAGGTCGGAGAGCACGGCGTCCAGGGCGGCCAGGAAGAGGAGGGCGGGCTGGTCCGCCTCGCCCTCCTCCCGGGGCGCAAGAAGGATCTGGTTTTCCTCAAGCCCGAAGCCCGCCAGCCGAGGATCGTCCCGGTACCGTACCTGGGCTTCCGCGGCCACGGACAGGTTGCCCAGGTCGACGAGAACGGCCGTGGTGCTCTGGGTGCTCGAGTCTATGCCCAGGGAAAAACCGGGTCCTTTCATGACGGGGCCCCGCTAGATGTAGCGGTTCAGGACGGATTCGAGATATTCCTGCCTCCCCGAGGACAGCTCGAAATCCCGGATGTCCAGGGCGTAGGCCTCCAGGCTCTTGAAGTTCTCCTTGCCCGCCTCGATCGACGCTCCCAGGCCGCTTTTCCAGCCCGCGTAGCGTTCGGCCAGGGGCTTGTCCAGGGCTCCTTCCGCTATCATGCGGCCCGCCGCCCGGTTGCCCCGGGCCATGCTGTCCATCCCGGCGATGTGGGCGGCCACGAGGTCTTCGGTGCGGTAGCTTCCCCGGCGCGGCTTGGCGTCGAAGTTGAGGCCGCCCGAATGGAGGCCGCCGTTCTTGCGTATTTCGTACATCATGAGGATCGAGACGTAGAGGTTCGTCGGAAACTGGTCCGTGTCCCAGCCCAGGAGTTCGTCCCCCTGGTTGGCGTCTATGGACCCCAGGATCCCGTGGTCCCGGGCGAAGCGGAGCTCGTGCTGTATCGTGTGGCCCGCCAGGGTGGCGTGGTTCGTCTCGATGTTCAGCTTGAAATGGGGCAGAAGGTCGTATTCCTTGAGGAACGCGTAGCAGGCGGCCGCGTCCGAGTCGTACTGGTGCTTCGTGGGCTCCTTGGGCTTGGGCTCGATCAGGAACTGGCCGGTGAAGCCGATCTGCTTCGCGTAGTCCACGGCCATGTGGAGGAAGCGCGCGAGGTTGTCCTGCTCCCG
>CAYTYG010000156.1:0-4191 GCA_964441515.1 uncultured Treponema sp. | reverse complement strand
TCTGCTCGAATGCCTGGCAGAGCAGTTCGAATATGGCCATCGTCATCAGCGACCTGGGCCGCCGCGTGCGCGAAGATCCGGGGATCCGGGCTCGTGGCCGCGCCGTGCATGAACCGGGGGTGATTGAAGAGGTTGGCGGTTCCCCAGAGAAGCCGCGTCGGGCTCGTCTTCATGAGATCCTTCGCCAGGGCCACGATCTCGTCCAGGTTGCGGTTGGTCTCCCGAAGGGTGTCGCCCTCGGGGGCTATGTCCCGGTCGTGGAAGCAGAAAAAGGGCATGGAGAGCTTTTCCGTCAGCTCGAAGACGGCGCGCATCCGCATGCGGGCCACTTCCATCTCGTCCTCGACATCGTCCCAGGGGCGCTTGGCCGTGCCGTCCCCGAAGGGATCCTTCCCCGCCCCCGTCAGGGAATGCCAGAAGGCCATGGAGAACCGGAGGCAATCCTTCTCGGTCTTCCCGTCCGGAGAGTCCGTAACGGGTGCGGCGGGATTATACTGCTTGAACGCCAGCTCCCGGTCCGATTCGGGGCCCTCGTACGCGATTTTCGGGATCTTGGGGAAAAGGTCTTTCACGGCGTCCTCCTGAATATAAACTCCGGTCCTTATCTTAGGGTCGATAGTACGGGGTTTTTTCGGGGAGGTGAAGATCGGAATTTGACCGATTATACCTAAAATTGATATTATACCCGCGCGTCCGGGGAGGACGCGGGAGGTACGGGGTGCGTTTCGAAGATATCGTGTTCGTCTACCATCTACGGGACGAGCGGCAGATCGCCTGGCACGGCCGACGGCACGCCCACGACGAGGGGGAGTACGAATTCCATTATTTCATTTCCGGGGAGGGGAGTTTCCGAAACGGCTCCGCCACCTGGTCCATACGTCCGGGCAGCCTGCATATGACGCCGCCCGGCTCGGTTCACCAGATCCTGGCCACCAACCTCCGGAGGCCCATCACGTACTTCGCCATCCTCTTCAGCTCCGGGGGAGACGCGGAGTTCTCCCGCCTCCTGGAGAGGACGGTCCGTTCCATGGAGCGGCCCGTGGACATAGGCACCTCCCATCGATTCTTCTTCGCCGACCTTTTGGAGAGGAACTCCTCGGGCCAGGCGGACCTCATGGAAGCGAGCCGATACTCCTTTCTTTCCTTCCTTTATAGCCTCCTGGCCGGGGCGCCCTCCGCGTACGGAGCCCCGGAGAACGCCCACGTCGAGAAAGCCGTGGCCATCATGCAGGCCTCTATTGAAGGAAACCTGGACCTGGACGTCCTGTGCGGGCGCCTGGGGCTTTCCCGGGAGCACTTCGTTCGGCTCTTCAGCCAACGAATGCGCATGCCCCCCATGCGCTACTACTCCCGGCTCAAGAT
Source organism: uncultured Treponema sp. (assembly GCA_964441515.1). Classification (GTDB taxonomy): domain Bacteria; phylum Spirochaetota; class Spirochaetia; order Treponematales; family UBA12059; genus JAAYUR01. The sequence continues at coordinate 2,829 of CAYTYG010000156.1, read as the reverse complement.
CGAAGCGGCCCGGGCGATGCTCTCCAGCACAAACCTGGGAATCGGGTGCATCTCGGAGAAGCTGGGCTACGCGAACCAGTTCGGCTTCTCCCGGGCCTTCAAGAGCATCGCAGGACTCTCGCCCTCGGAGTACAGGGCCCGGTGCCTGCAAAAGGCAGACTTTACCTAGACAGGGCCCGGCATATCCATTCATCTCGCTGATATCAATTTTAGATATGGAAAATCAATCCTCCCCATAGTGCGCTCCTTGGATCGCCCGTATCATCGGTATAGACCGAGGTTTCCATGTATTCCATTTCAAGGAGGCATCTGAGATGAAGAAAGTTCTTCTAATCGCACTGGCCTTGACGGTGGCGCTCTCGTCCGCTTTCGCCCAGGCCCAGCTCATCGGCGTGGCCATGCCGACCCAGTCGCTCCAGCGCTGGAACCAGGACGGCGCGAACATGAAGGCCCAGCTAGAGGCCAAGGGCTATCGCGTCGACCTCCAGTACGCCAACAACGACATCAACACCCAGATACAGCAGCTGGAGAACATGATCACGAAGGGGGCCAAGGTCCTCGTGATCGCGTCCATCGACGGGTCCGTCCTGTCGGACGTTCTCAAGAAGGCTAAAGAGAACGACATCAAGGTGATCGCCTACGACCGCCTCATCATGAACACCCCGAACGTCGACTACTACGCGACCTTCGACAATTTCAAGGTGGGGGTCATCCAGGGACGGTACATCGAGTCCGCCCTCGGGCTCGCCCAGGGCAAGGGCCCCTTCAATATCGAGCTCTTCGCCGGGTCCCCGGACGACAACAACGCGCTCTTCTTCAACAAGGGCGCCATGAGCATCCTCCAGCCCTACTTGGATAAAAAGCAGCTCGTCGTACCGACCGGACAGACGGAATTCACGACCATCGCCATCCAGAGCTGGAGCTCCGAGAAGGCCCAGGCGAGGATGGATAACCTCATCGCGATGAAGTACTCCCGCAAGACGGTCCTGCACGCGGTCCTGTCGCCCAACGACAGCCTGGCCATCGGCATCGTCGCGTCCCTCAAGAACGCCGGCTACGGCACGGCCAAGAAGCCCTATCCCGTACTCACGGGCCAGGACTGCGACAAGGCGAACGTCAAGGCGATGATCGCGGGACAGCAGTCCATGTCCATCTTCAAGGACACCCGGACCCTCGCGGCGAAGGTCGTGGAGATGGTGGAGGCGATCATGCGGGGCAAGGACGCGCCCGTGAACGACACCAAGACTTACCACAACGGCGTCAAGACCGTGCCGTCCTTCCTCTGCGATCCCGTCTACGCGGACAAGTTCAACTACAGGATGCTGCTCATCGATTCCGGCTATTACACGGAAGCCGATATACAGTAAACTATTAGAGAAAGTATTTTACAGGTCCGCGGGCTCTCCGGCCCGCGGACCGCCTTTACGTGCCAGGCGATCGCGAGGAGGATGCCGCGGTGGACGAGACCATCCTGGAAATGCAAAACATTACGAAGATCTTTCCCGGGGTGAAGGCGCTGGACGATGTGAACTTTTCGGTCCGGCGGGGTGAGATCCACGCCCTCGTGGGTGAAAACGGGGCGGGCAAGTCCACGCTCATGAACATCCTGGGAGGGGTCTACCCCCACGGGACCTATACGGGACGGCTCTTCTTCGAGGGCCAGGAGTGCTCCTTCCGCACCATCCAGGACTGCGAGAGGAAGGGCATCGTGATCATCCACCAGGAGCTGGCCCTCATTCCGTACCTCTCCGTCGGGGAGAACATCTTCCTGAGGAACGAACGGTCCCGGAACAGCGTCATCGACTGGGACCGGACCCACCGGGAGGCGGCAAAGCTCCTGGAGCTCGTGGGGCTCCGGGAGAACACGCGCACGGTCGTAAAGGACATAGGCGTCGGGAAGCAGCAGCTCGTGGAGATCGCCAAAGCGCTCTCGAAGAACGTGAAGCTCCTGGTTCTGGACGAGCCTACGGCCTCCCTGAACGAGGACGACTCGGAGCACCTGCTCAAGCTGCTCCGGGACCTCAAGGCCAAGGGAGTGACCTCCATCCTCATCTCCCACAAGCTCGGGGAGGTCGTCGAGGTGGCGGACTCCATCACCATCCTGAGGGACGGATCCACTATAGAAACCCTGGAGAAGGACTCCGGAGAGATCAGCGAGGACCGCATCATCAAGGGGATGGTCGGGCGCGAGCTGGTCGACCGTTTCCCGAAGCGCACGCCCAGGATCGGCGAGGTAGCCTTCGAGATACGGGACTGGAACGTCTACAATCCTCTCAACCCCGAACAAAAGATCATCAACGGCGTGAACATCCGGGTGCACAAGGGGGAAATCGTCGGGCTCGCCGGGCTCATGGGAGCCGGAAGAACCGAACTTGCCATGAGCGTCTTCGGCAGGTCCTACGGACTCCACATTTCGGGGAAAGCCCTCAAGGACGGCAGGGAGATCGAGCTCAAGACCGTGAGTCATACGATAGACCAGGGCGTCTCCTACGCTACCGAAGACCGCAAGACGGCGGGCCTGAACCTAATCGGAGACATACGGGAAAACATAACCATAGCCGCGCTCAAGAAGGTATCGAAGAACTTCGTGATAGACCGCGACCGGGAGGCCGGGGTCGCCGAGGAGTACCGGACCAAGCTCAATATAAAATCCACGAGCATCCACCAGAAGGCGGGGAATTTATCGGGGGGCAACCAGCAGAAGGTCGTGCTCTCGAAATGGATTTTCACAGCGCCGGACGTGCTTATCCTGGACGAGCCCACGCGCGGCATCGACGTCGGCGCGAAGTACGAGATCTATACCATCATCAATCGCCTTGCCGACGAGGG
>CAYTYG010000155.1:0-7504 GCA_964441515.1 uncultured Treponema sp. | reverse complement strand
ACATACTATAAATATACAGAAGCGGGAGTCTTCGGAGTCCTTCCGGGATCCGCAGGCGATAAGGATGGCATGAATCCCGTCGCGATCCCGCAGGGAGGGTGAAATGGCGGAGAAAATTTACAACGACACGGTATGCGATACCGGGCGGGGCACGTTTTGCCTTGCACGGGAGGGGGCGGAAGCTGCGCGCGCCATTCTCTCCTTGCCGCCTTCCGTTAAGAACGATGCTTTGCGTAGAATGGCCTTTCGGCTCCAGGAAAATGCCTCCGTCATTTTCGAGTCCAATCGGGCGGATTTAGAGGCCGCGAAGTCCGCGAACCTTCCCTATCCCGTACTGAAAAGGCTTGCGTACGATGAATCCAAGTTGCAGGAATCGGTAAAAATTCTTTCCGCTCTGGAACACCTTCCGGAACCCGCGGGGAAAGTTCTCGAATCCCGTGTACTGGACGAAGGACTAGTGCTCCGGAAGGTTTCCTGTCCCATTGGGCTGATAGCCCTGATCTTCGAGAGCCGCCCGGATGCTCTCGTGCAAATGGCGGGATTGGCCGCCAAGAGCGGAAACGCGATCATTCTAAAGGGGGGTCGGGAGGCGGAGAAAACGAACCGGGTTTTGTCCGATATCCTACAGCTAGCCGGGATAGAAGCCGGACTGCCGCCCGGATGGATTAGCTCCGTGGCCACACGGGAAGAAGCAGGTGAGCTGTTGGAGTTGGACGCCTACGTGGATCTGGTTATACCCCGGGGATCGAAGGAATTCGTCCGGAGGATACAGGAAACAAGCCGGGTGCCGGTGCTTGGTCATGCGGATGGCGTCTGCCATGTCTATGTGCACGAGGATGCGGATGTCGAGATGGCCGTTCGCGTCGCAGTGGACAGCAAGACTCAATATCCCGCGGCATGCAATGCAGCGGAAACCCTCCTGGTGCATCGGGATATAGCAGGGAAAGCCCTTCCCGTTTTGGCGGCGGCGCTGGAGGAAAAATCCGTGCGTCTGGACCTCTGTCCCCGGAGTTTCTCCATATTGGGTCCCGGCACCGGGAGGTCCGCAAAGGCGGACGGCAATTGGTCCGTGGAATACCTGGATTTACAGATGTCGGTATGCGTGGTCGATTCGCTGGAGGACGCCATCCGGCATATAAACCGGTACGGGAGCGGCCATACGGACGCAATCGTGGCTTCCTCGAGGGACTCCGCACGGAGCTTCCTGAACGGCGTCGATTCGTCCTCGGTATACTGGAACGCGAGCACGAGGTTCGCGGACGGTTATCGGTATGGACTGGGGGCCGAGGTCGGGATATCCACGGGAAAACTCCATGCACGCGGCCCCATGGGTTTGGAGGGGCTCATGACCTACAAGTGGAAGCTGGAAGGCCGGGGACAGGTCGTCGCAGAATACGCCTCCGGAGAACGGAGCTTCCTTCACAAGGACCTGCAGAAGGAAGCGGGGACAAATTATGAAGAGGGATGAATCCTTGAAAGGCGCCCTTTCCAAGCCAAGGGCGGAAACCCCGGCGTCGGAAGCCAGAAACGCCCTTAGGAAGGCAAAACGCGTCGTTATAAAGATAGGTACGAACACGATTACCCGCCCCGCGGACGCTCCTTCGCGTTTGGCTGGGCCCGGGCAGCAGGGCGGGATCGATATCGAGTTCATTCACAGGATGGCCGCGGAACTCTCGGATCTGGCGCGCGAGGGAAGGGAAATCCTGCTCGTTACATCCGGCGCCGTCGGAATGGGCGCCCGGGAGCTGGGTCTGGCCAAGCGGCCGAAGGACGTAAAAACACGCCAAGCCTGCGCCGCTATCGGACAGCCCATTCTCATGGAGGAGTACAGGAGGGCCTTCGACGTCTACGGTCTAACGGCTGCCCAGCTCCTGGTAACCCGGGATGTCTGGGACAAACGATCCGCATACCTCAATCTTCGATCCACCGTGGAAACCCTCCTGGAGCGGAGGGTGGTGCCGGTCTTCAACGAGAACGATTCCGTCAGCTCTTCGGAGATAGCCTTCGGGGACAACGATCAGCTCTCCGCGTACGTGGCCAGCAAGATCGACGCGGAGCTCCTGGTTATTTTGTCCGACGTGGATTGCCTGTACGACTCCAATCCCCGGGAAAACCCCGGGGCAAAGCCTATCTCCTACGTGAAAGACCTGAGCCCGGAGATACTCGCCGCGGCGGGAGGGAAGGGCACGGAGTTTTCGACCGGCGGAATGAAAACGAAGCTGACCGCAGTGCAGATAGCCCGGGACGCCGGCTGCCGTGTCGTAATCGCCCACGGCCGGGCGCCGAGAGCCGTTAGCCGCGTACTTTCCGGGGAATCCGTGGGCACCCTCTTCGACGCCGCCTGCGGGCTGAAGAACCGCCAGCGCTGGATCAAGAACACCCGTCCCCAGGGGAAAATCGTTGTGGACGAGGGCGCGTTGAAGGCCATGCGGGACAACAACTCCCTGTTGCCTCGGGGTGTCGTGGATGTGGAGGGTCTTTTCGAGCGAGGGGCGGTAGTCCTGGTGAATGACACGGCTAAGATCATATCCTGCCTATCCGCCGCGGAGCTGGCCGCCGTACGGGGCAAGCGCTCGGAGCAGATGGAGGACATCCTGGGGGAAGGGGCCAGCCGGGTGGTCGCCCGTCCCGGAGATACTGTTTTCCTGGACGCTTAGCGGGAATGGCTTTCAGTAGGTGGCGTCCATGGCCTCGAAGGCTTCCCGGACCCTCTGCAGGCGGGCAAGCTCGTCGCGGATGATATCCTCATAATCGAGTTCTCCGCCCACGATGCGGAATGCCTCGTCCTCCCACGACTGAACATCGGGAAGGCGGACAAACCGAAGGTTTTCCGCCTTGTTGGCCCATTCCACCGCCGTCTTCCAGTAGGCAAGAGCCGCCTTGTAGGCCGTCTCGGCCGTGCGGAGGCTTTCGAGATTCTGGTCCTTCCAGGGGGCGTTGTAAAAGTACGCCGCCCGCTTGTCGTACTTGGACCCCAGGATCAAATGCTGCTCGATCAGCTTCAGCTCAAGATGAAGGTTGAAAAGACAGCGATAGCGCTCCCACTGGCGTTCGTTTTCAATCTTGGCGAAGGCGTACAAGGGATTGCAAAAATCCGCACTCCGGGCGCGTTCAAGCCAGTAGATATTCTCGATCGTGTCGTCGGGATACTGGATGTAATGGATATGGAAAAGCCTGTAGTACTGTTCCTTGTAGTACACGGGAAACGGAAAGGCTAGGGAAGAGAGAGTTAGGAGACAAACGGCTAGGGAAAGGAAGCGTTTCATTCCAGATTAAGTATCGGAGGATTAGAGGGAAACCGTGATACGGCCGTTACTACGGAATGTGGAAACCTTGCCTCCCGGGAATTGTTTAGAAGGAGTGGCGCCTGAGGATTAAGCCCCGGGCCGGGACGAGTCAGGAACACCCGGCGGACGGGACATGGGCAGCGACGGCGTTCCAGACCAGATCCGTAACCTTGGGAATGGAAAGGGAGCCGTCCACCCGGAGTATGCTCAAGCCCTCCGAGGAGTATCGCTCCAGTATGCGCTCATAGGCGTTCGAAACGGAGCGGAGGAATTCCCGGCGTTCGAACATATCCGGCGCCCCCCGGGCGGAAATGCGTTCAAGGGCGGTTTCCGGGGACAGCTCGAAATAGACGAGCAGGGAAGGGAGGGGGAAGCCCCGGTTGAGGCGCTCCGCCAGGTCGTTTCCGCAGGAGATGCCCTGATAGGCCAGGGATGAGAAAAGGTAGCGATCGCTGACGACGAACTTTCCGGACCGGATGTTTTCCAAAATGCCTCCCGCCCCGAAGATATGCTCGTTCCGGTCCGTGGCGTAGAGGTAGGCCAGGGTTTCCGGAGTCATGGGGTAGGATCCGCTAAGAACGCGGCGTATGATCCGGCCGAGTTCCGAATCCGTGGGTTCCGAAGTCATGAAATGGGGGACTCCCCGCTGAGCGAGGGTCCTTGAAAGGATGTTCAATTGGGTCGTTGTGCCGGTGCCGTCTATACCCTCGAAGACGACGAATTTCTCCAATATTTGACGACTGCAGCCCGTTTCCTGTTTCATCGGCCAAAGCATATCGATGTCGAACGAGTCGATCAAGCGACGTCATGACTATATCGTCCCGGGTGTGATAAGGTTTAGATGGTGAGCAAAGCGGCGAAGCGCGGCCTTCTCGGCGGAGGGGGGGTCTTCATCCTGGCAATACTCGGAATCGCCCTCGCGGCCTGGCCCGTGGAACGGGCGGCCATGAGCGGGGCGGAATCCCTGCTGGGAGACGTGCTCCGATCGATTCAGGATAACCTTGGCGTGACGATACTATACGGGAGGGCTTCCCCTTCCATACTCGGTTCCATATCCCTTTCATCCCTGAATCTCGAAACCCCGGACGAACGGAAGCTCCTGAGGGCCGGCCGTTTCAGCGTTGGCTTCAGCCTTTTCCACGCCGTAGCCTCGATCTTCGGAAGGGGGAATCCCGCAGGCTCCCTGGATCGAGTGACCCTCCGGAACGCGGAGATGGTCCTGGACCTCCAGAAGGACGCGGATCTCCTGAAAACCCTAAGAGCGGCGCTACAGTCCAAGGAATCCACAAGACCGGGGCGGGAAAGGATACGTCCTCTGGGCATCTCGGTCCGCCGCGTGCGGATGGTAGTAAGGGATCCGGCGCAGGGCGCCGCATGGTCCGCGGACATCCGGTCCATGGACCTGACGATTTCGGAACGGGAGATTCTTGTAGCCCTGAACGGCTCCCTGTCCGGCACTTTCGGGAAGCCCGGGGGAACCCGGGAGAGATACACGGTGCCCATACGCCTGAAGGGCAGCATGAACCGGGAATTTACAACAGCCCGCTTTTCCGTATCCGTCGCCGGAAAGTCCGGTTTGGGTAGTTTGGAGTCCCAGAATTTCGCAATTCTGTTAAAAGACGGACTCCTGGAGGCTCGCAGGGTCCGTGACCGGGTTCCTATTGACCTGTACGTGAAATACGATACGAAAACAGGATTTCTGGAAGCCGAGACACGCTTCGAGTCCCTTTCGTTATCCCGGCTTCTATATCCCGCCGGACAAAACCGGAAGACCCTGGGCCCGTGGTTCCGGGGGCCTTTTACAGGATATGCATCGATCCGAAACAAGGGCTCCTGGGAGGACGCAAGGCTGGAGCTGAATCTTCGCGGATCGCTTCCGAAGGAAGTCCTTGGAAACGACGTCGGCTTCCGGCTCGTTGCGGAAGGGAGTCCTCGGCGCGTCGTCGTCGACACCCTGGACATTGAATCCCCCGGGGGCGCGGTACGCGTCTCCGGGAATTTTCAGCCGGACGGCGCATCCGTGGACCTGAAGGCATCCGTGGATTACAGGATGATGGACGGGGAACTGCCTGTAAGCGCTTTGATAAACATAGTAGGGGAAGGGCGCGAGATATTCCTGCACTCCGAAAAGGCCGAGATCGCGGGAGTCGAATTCCGGGATTTCGCGGTCTTCGTGACGCAAAATACAGGATCCTACGATTTCCGCGGGGGAATGACGCTTCCCGTCCTTCCCTCCGGAAATGCGTCCGAGGCCTTTTCCGGAAGGGAGGAGGCCGGGTCGCCGAAGCGTACGGTTGACTGGGAGGGATCGCTGTCGACCGGGAAGGTCGCGTTCCTGGAGGGCGCCCTGGAAATCGACCCGTACGAACTGGCGGCTTTGGGCCCCCTTCTGGCCGTCCTCGTGGAACCCCCGGCCGCGAACTTCCTGGAAAGCCTCTCGGTCGGAGGGCGCCTGACGGTCACGTCGGACTTTTCAAAGTATTCTTACGCGGCCTCGGACCTCAGGATTTCCAGCACCCGGAAAAGCGGGAAAAGCGATTTTATGGTCCTGAATCTGGCCGGGACAGCGGACAGCCTAACCGTGTCCCGTTTCTCCGCTTCCTTGGGGGAGAATCCCATGGAAGGCTCCCTGGAAGTTCGGTTCGGCGGGAAGGGAAACGCCGCTTTCAAGACCGAATTCCGCGTCCGGGAAATACCGTATTTTCTGGAGGGGGAGTACGAAGCCTCGAGACTTTTCATCACGGGCGCTTACGGTCTTTTCATAGCGGCCTCCCGGTCGGAAGCCGGGATCAACGGCATCGTGAAGTTCAGCGCGCTTCCTCTTTCCCTTAAGGACGGCATGCTGCTTCTGACGACGGAAATATCCGGCGGAATGCGCTCTACGGCCGACTGGAGCGCGCAGGTTACCCTTCTGGATCTCAAGCCGGAGGGAGGCCTTAGGGGGCGAGTTCCCATGGTGCGCCTGTCCGGGAGCGCCGATCCTACGGGGTTGCGGTTTCCGGAGGTCCGTGTGGCCGATTCCCGTTCCTCCCTGGAGGGATCGGTCGGAGTAGGCTGGGATACCGGCGATTTCCGAAAACCGATAGAGATCCGGGCCGAACTATCCCGTGGGACGGAGGAATCGATCCGTTTATCGGGAGTCGTGGACGACGGAAAAATCTCCGGAAAGGCGGAATTGTCGAGCCTCTCCGTGTCAAGGTTTTTCGGGGAAGCGGTATCGGGCAGCCTGAGCGGAAGCCTTTTCGCGTCGGGGGCCGTGGAAGATCCCCGTGCGGATTTCGCGCTGGTCCTCGATAAAGGCCGGCTGGGCCCGGCGAACTTCTCTCTATCGGCGGAGGGTGGGTTGGACCGACGGGGATTGACGATCCTCGATGCCTCCGGACGATACGGGAAGCACCAGGCACAGGCCGTCCGGGGTTCCCTGGATTTCGGCAACGGAAGGGTGTCCGTACAGGGCGGATATTCAGGCTCCCTGGGGGAGGAAACGGCCCGTTTCCGCTTCGCCGCGGAGGGGCGGCTGGCCCCGGAGGATCCCGGCCCGGAAGGTTCCCCGGTTATGTCCAGGCTGTTCGAGGAGATGGTAATCCGTGGACAGGTGGAGAATTTCTCCATGGGGAAAAAGAGCGCCCCGTACTGGCCCTTCCGGGTCGAGAAGAACGGAATGCGGATGGAGTTTCAAGGCGGCACGGCTTCCGAAGTGACTCTACAGTTCCTGGAAGACGGAAGCTTCCTAGCGCGGGCGGTTTCCCCCTTCCCGCTCTCCTTCCTCGCGGTCGGTAAAGTCTCCGAACGACAGATAGCAATGGACCTTTCGGACATCCGGATGGAGATGCCCGTCCTTTGGGCGCTGATTCCTCTGCCGGACGTGAAAGCCCTCTCGGGCATCGTAACCGGAGCCCTGTCCGTCCGAGGCAGCGCGTCGGACCCCGAGATCTACGGAAGCCTTTCTTTTCAGGATACAACGTTGACCGTGCCGAGCTATGTCAACGCCCCGATAGGTCCGATAACATCCCCCCTGGAGGCCAACGGACGAACCGTGACGCTTATACAACCCGTCATAGACATTGGGTCGAACACGAAGGCAAGCGTAAGCCTCTCCTTCGAGATGTCCCAGTGGGTTCCCACGAATTTCACCCTACGGGCGCGCAGCCTGGAATCCACGCAGATACCCCTGAAGACCCGTTTTCTTGGAATGACGGTGGACGGTACGGCCGAAG
>CAYTYG010000154.1:6798-7528 GCA_964441515.1 uncultured Treponema sp. | reverse complement strand
CGTTCGGCTGCGGCATGTCTTTGTTCTCCTTTCATCGGGATGTCCGTTCCCCGGATGCCCCGGGGATAGCCTCCCCCGTCCCAGGCCTCGTGATGGGTCAGGGCTATCCGGGCGCCCTCCATGAGGTAGGCGCTCCGGGATTCCTTCAGGAGTTCGTAGCCCAGGAGTGTATGGGTCTTGATCGTCTCGAACTCCTCGGGAGTCAGCTTGCCGGGCTTCAAGAGGATGGCATCGGGTATGCCGATCTTGCCGATGTCGTGGAGCGGCGCGGCGAAGAGGATGCTCCTCCGGGCTTCCTCGTCCAGGCCCGCGAGCCGGGCAAAAAGCTCCGAGAGCTCGCCGATACGCCGGAGGTGGCTTCCCGTCTGCTCGTCCCGGAAATCCGAGACGCGTCCCAGGAGGTAGAGGGTCTCCTCCTCGCGCTGGACGACGCTCTTCCTGGCCTCGGTTTCCGCCCGGCTCGCCGCCTCCAGCTGTTCGTAGTTTCCCTGCAGGGTTTCCAGCATGGAATTGAAGCTGCGGGCCAGGATGCCGATCTCGTCCTCGTAGAAGCCCGGGGCCCGCCGGGAAAGATCAAGGGAGGAGGTGATGCCCGAGACGGTACCCGTGAGATTTTCTATGGGCCGGGCGACTCGCCGTACGTAGAGGGAGAGGATGACCGTCACGACCAGGACGGACAGGAGGATGGTCCAGATATGGAACAGCCGTATGTTCCGCATGTCGGAAAAGT
>CAYTYG010000154.1:0-6788 GCA_964441515.1 uncultured Treponema sp. | reverse complement strand
ACGGATTCCAGCTCCGTAAGCGCCACGGTCCATCCGAAGGGCTCAAGCTCGAAGGCGACCCCCACACGGGCTTCCCCGAACAGGGGTCGGGAAAACCATCCCGGGGACAGCAACACGCTTTCCGCGCCGAATCCCGGGGGCTCCGGCGCGGAAAGGGACGCCCTAAGGACAAGGGAGCCCCGGGAGTCGAAGGCCAGGACCGTCTCCGTGCCGGAGCGCAACAGGGACTCGGCGAAGGACCGGAACGAAGCCTCCGCGGCGGCCCGGAAGCCCGGGTTGTCCTCCAGCTCCATCTTCGTGATGACGTCCCACTGGCTTCGGAAAAAGTCCCGCAGCTGCTCCGCCTTATAGGCGAGGTGCCGGTTCGCCGACCGAACCAGGGCCATGCGGGCGTTGAGGGAGGAAAGCACGCCGCTGAGGGTCAGCATCGCCACCACGAGGGGCAGTATCGTCAGGTAAAGCCGGACGCGGAGCCCAAGGACCCTCTTCATGGAGCCACTATAGCATCATCCCGGGATTAGGAGTAGTATTGCCGTATCCGGGACATCCCATGAAAAGCGGCAACGCCAAGCCGCCCCCCGGGGGCGGTTTTACACACTTGATCGTCTCCAACACCTTGCTGGCGCTCGCGACGGCGGGAATCCTTTTCCTTGCGGTGCACCGCTTCCGCGGCCAGGCCGATGCCGTCACCCTGAGGGACAGCCGCTTTTTCACGACCGAGTGGCGCCTCCTGTTGGAGATGAAGGAGCAGGCGGACCGGAAGCTCCTGGACAAGGACAGGGAAATCGCCGTCCTGAACGAGCTGTACCTCCGGCTGGTCCAGGACAACGCCTCGAACAGTGAGCTGCGCCAGATTCGGACGATGCTGGGCCAGGCGGAGACGGAACGCCGGGAGATCGTGGCGGAGCGGATTCTGGAAAACCAGGGGGCCTCGGCCCGAGAGGATCCCCTGTTCCAGGAGCTCTTCCTCCCCGCGGAGGATTCCGAGCGCCTCCGGATTCTCTCGGAGCGCGGGGAATCCCTGGAGGCCCGCCTCCTGGCCGCCCGGAGGGAGGCGGAGGGCGGACTCCGGGAGTTGGAGGGCCTCCCTCTCCTGGGCGTCGGCGAACTGAACGCGAAAGCCCTTACGAGGGCCCTTTTGGGATCCCCCCAGATACGCTCCGAGTACCCCGATCTCCTAGAATCCCTGGACCGCTTCCTGGCAGGGTACGGCAGCCTGGAGCGGGCCCAGGGAAGGCGGGAAGCCTATACCGCCATACTGCGGAGCCTGGCCCCGGGCGAGTAAGGGGGCGCCCGGCGGCGCGGAAGGACCGGCCGGGAAGCCCCTCACCAGGGGGCGCTGAAGCCCGCCGTGTTCGAGGCCGGGGAAGAGTACGGGCCGGCGACGGCGTAGAGCAAATAGGAATAGGAGCGATTGGTATTCAGGGAGGAATCCGTCCAGGAGCTCCCGGTTGCCAGGGTCTCTTGGAGGGCGTACGCTCCCCCGTTTTCGGATTTCCATACCTCGATTCCGGTCACCCCCGGTACGGCGGAGGGCGTCCAGGATAGGGTGATGGTGTTGGAGCTGCTGGTCGCGCTCAGGTTCGGCGCCGGCGGAATTATCGTCAAGGTCTTGGAGACGGACGCCCCGGTCGAGTCGGTAAGGCGTATCCGGATCTTTCCCAAAGAGCTCTTGGCGGTGTACGAGTCCCCGCTCAGCAAGCCCAGGGTACTCGCGTCCCCGCCGTCCGTATAGACCAAGTCTTCCGCCAGTATCGCATAGGTGTACGGAGGCGTCCCCCCCGCGGGATTCAACTGCGTTGTTTGTTCCGGTTGAAGCGTGCTCTGGGACGGGTTCAGGGAAAGCCCGCCGAACAGGTCAAACTGCTCCAGAAGGTTGAAGGAGTCGCAGCCTCCCAGGCCCAGCAGGACCGCGCCCAGGGCTATGGAAAGGAAAAATCTCTTCCCCATGCTACAGCTCCAGACTCATGGTCAGGGCCGGAGCGGCCCCCAGGATGAGGACATCCGCATCGAACAGGAACAGGAGCCGGAGTTCCCCTCCGAGCCGTAGCCTACGCCCAGCGGGAAGCCTCAGGTTAATCCCCAGGTCCGCGTAGGGTACGGTCTTGGCCAAGGCTCCCCCGTCTCCGGAGACCCGGAGAACCGCCGCTCCTCCCGAGGCCACGGCCCCGACATGGTAGGGATGCCCTGTCCCCGTCCCGAGCCCCAACCCGAAACCTCCGGAGAAGAACGAGAACGGGCCGCCCGTCACCCCCGGATCGTTGAACACCCTGAGTGCGGAAAGCCGGGCCCCCGCCGAAAAGACCCGCTCCGGCCTGGGCCAGGAAAAACCCGCCGAAACTCCGGCGCCGGCCCCGTAGTGGAAGTATTCGGTGGCCTTTCCGAAGAGCATCAAACCCAGGGCGGACACGGAGACGCCGAATTCCGCGGCCCGGGGCTTCCGGCCTCCGCCCGGCTCCGGGGCGGGCAAGGCGGGTAGCGACGGGCTCCCGCTTTCCGCCGGGGGCGCTACTTCCTCCCGGGCGGCCGCGGTTCCGGCCTCAACGACCGGGGCGGGCGCCTCCCGGACCTCGGTTCCGGACGGCGCGGCCGGGAATGCGGGGAATATCCCCTCGATCTCCGCCTCCGGGACCGGTCGGGCTTCCAGCCCCGCGGACTCCAGCAGGCTCCGAAGGATACGGGAAACCTGCCGGTCCAAGGTTTGATCCACCCGGAAGAGCGCCTCCTCTTCCGCGAGGGGTAGGTCGGGCCGGGAGGACCGGACCAGACGGTAGCGCACCAAGAGAGCCTCCCCCTCGGGGCCGTACTCGGCCAGGAGGATATAGTCGCTCCCCGTTTCGGCCCTCGTGCTGGTGTATCCCGCCCGCGTCAACTCCACCCCCGCGGATAGAAACAAGAGGCTCTCCAGATCCGGCTCGGGCTTATCCGAACTGTACAGGTGCAGTATCCTCTCTTCCGACCAGGCCCGGGGAGCCGCGGACAGGAGAAGGAACCATACACCTAGAATGGCGAGGAATCGTAGTATATTTGAATCTATTTTCTCCATAATATTTAATATATCATATTCCTAGAATTCATTCTAGGCAATATTATAGAACTGAACGATGGATAACTTTAGCAACTTTCCCGATTCAAAATCCGGAGTCCCCGGGCCGCCTCGGCGCCCGTCGGAATCCCTTCCCTGTTCACGGGGCGAGGATCTCGGTATACTCCCGGCCATGCGCCGATTCGACACCGTGGTGCTGGAAAACCGACGTATCGCCCGGGACTACCGGGAGCTGCGCATGGCCTGGCCCGAACCGAGGGACGGTTCCGCCTGGAACGGAAACCCGGAACCCGGACGCTTCCTGACCGTACGGCCCTCCGAGGCGACGGACCCCCTGCTTCGGCGCCCCTTCGCCTTCTCCGGGTACGACCCGGAATCGGGAGAGGCTTCCTTAATCTACCAGGTCCGCGGACCGGCCACCCGCCTTCTGGCCGCCCTGGGGGAAGGCGCGCCCCTGGACGTCCTGGGCCCCCTGGGATCGGGGTTTCCCGCGCCCCCGGCGGGGACGCGCCCGGTACTGATCGGGGGCGGGATTGGACTGGGGCCCATGGTGTACGCGGCCCGGGTTTTCCGGGACCGGGCGGCGGACTCCGGCTTCGAAGCCCCCGTCCTGGCCCTGGGCTTCCGGCCGGCGGACCAGGCGCCGGACATGGAGCTTCCCGAAGGGACCGCGATCTGCACGGACGACGGTTCCGCAGGGTTTCGGGGCACCGCCGTGGACTGGGCCGCCCAATTCGACCCCGGGGCCCCCCCCGTCTACTACGCCTGCGGCCCCGCTCCCATGATGGCGGCCCTGGACCGCCTGGCCGCTTCCCGGGGAGCGCCCTTCTGGGCGGCGGTGGAGCAGTGGATGGCCTGCGGGGTGGGTGCCTGCATGGGCTGCGCGGTGCGCCGGAAGGACGGGACCTTCGCCCGGGCCTGCGCGGACGGCCCGGTCTTCGACGGCTCCAAGCTGGACTGGGGAAGTCCGTGAAGCCCGCTGCGAATCCGGCTCCGGCCGACGCCGCCGACCCGGACCTGTCCGTCCGTATCGGGGACTTGGTGCTTCCGAACCCCGTGGGCGTCGCGAGCGGGACCTTCGGGTTCGGTTCCGAGTACGAATCCCTCCTGGACGTGGGCTCCCTGGGCGCCCTGTATACCAAGGCAGTCACCCCGGAGCCCCGGGCGGGCAACGATCCCCCCCGCATCGTGGAGACGCCCTCGGGGATGCTCAACTCCATAGGGCTGGCGAACCCGGGGCTGGAGGCCTTCGTCCGGGACAAGCTGCCCGGGCTACGGGGGTACCGATGCCCGGTCATCGTCAACGTGGCCGGCTCCTCCGAGGCGGACTACCTCCGGGTGGTCGAGCGCCTGGAGGAGGAGCCCGGGATCGCGGGGTACGAGATCAACGTGAGCTGCCCGAACGTCTCCCACGGGGGCCTGGCCTTCGGAACCGATCCTTCTCAGGTCGAGCGCCTGACCGCCCGGCTTCGCTCGGTCCTCTCGGCCCCGGGGTCCGGAAGCCGGCGGCCCATCATCGTAAAGCTCTCCCCCAACGTGACGGACATCTCGGAGATCGCCCGGGCGGCGGAATCCGGCGGCGCGGACGGGATTTCCTGCATCAACACCCTGGTGGGAATGGCCATCGACGTGGAGCGGCGCAGGCCCGTCCTGGCCCGCGGTACGGGTGGCCTCTCCGGCCCGGCCGTCCGTCCCGTCGGCGTGGCCTGCGTCTGGCGGGTCTCCCGAGCCGTGGCCATCCCCGTGATCGGCCTGGGGGGCATCCTCCGGGCCCGGGACGCCCTCGAGTACCTCCTGGCGGGGGCCTCGGCCGTACAGATAGGCACGGGGAACTTCCTGGACCCAGGAACCCCGCTCCGGGTCCTCCGGGGCGTACGGGACTGGATGCGGGAAAACGGGATAGTCCGGATCGGCCGGATACGAGGCTTGCTCGGGGCCTAGCCGGAACGCCGGCGCTTTCGGGAGTAGAGCTGGTAATCGGCCTCGTTGATGATACCCTGGAACTGCTTTTCCGTCGGGGCCGCGCCCGGATGGTAGGCGAATCCTATGCTCGCGCTGTAGGTTATCACGGTTCCCTCCGGTACCAGCGCCCGTTCTTCGGCCTCGCCGCCCGGGGCCCCGGAAACCACGACCCGGGCCAGGGACATGCGCTCCTCGAGATTCCGGACTATGTTCTCGGCCCGTTCCCGGGGACAGTCCGGCAGGATGGCCAGGAATTCGTCCCCCCCCGTACGGATCACGTAGTCGTTCCTGCGAAACACGGCGTTCAGGATGGACGCCGCGTTGAGGAGCACGAGATCCCCGGCATAGTGGCCGTACTCGTCGTTGATCGCCTTGAAATCGTCCAGGTCCAGGGCCACCGCGGCGAAGGAGCCCGAAATCTCGGAGCGCACCAGGGACAGGACGCTTCGGTTGAAGACCTGGGTCAGGGGATCGTGCATGCTGGCCTCGCGGTAGATTTCGGCCCGGGTCTTCTCAAGCACGAGCTGGCGGTAGTTCTGGAGTATGTCGGTCACCAGGTACGCCAGGGTGGATAAGGTGAAGACCGTGAAGCCGAAGTGGGACACGAGGATGGAATCCGGCCAGAAGAAGGGGGAAAGGATGTCGTAGAGGGCAAAGAGGATGGCGACGCCGACCCCGTACAGGATCAGGAGGTTCGCCTTACCCACCCTACGGCCGGGGTGCGTCAGCACGAGCCAGGCCAGGTAGAACGGGAGGGGAAGCACGGAAAAGTACGTATAGGTATAGGTGTTCTTGAGCTCGACCACCGCCGAGGGCAGGAACAGCACGAGAACGCACGCCCCCTGGAAGGCCACGAACGCCCGGGCGAACGCGTCCATCCTCCGCCCGAGAAGCCGGATGTAGCCCGCGATGAAGAGAGCGGCGGCCGCGTGGCGCAGGATGACGTTCAACCGCTTGAACGCCAGCAGGGGAAGAGGCAGGTTCTGAAGTGTCATGAAGTCGGAGAGGAACAGAGCCGTGCATACGGCCGCCGCGCCCAGGAGGATCTTGGCGTTCATCCGGGGCAGGGAGGCAAGGCCTATGGACGCCACGATCAGCCCCAAGACCAGGATGCCTCCGAACAGGGCGAATATCCCGGATTCGCTTATGCAGCCGAGGAGCCATAGCCTCGCGGCTTGGGGCCTATGCTCCACGATGTACGGCTTTTTTATGAACCCCGCCTCGTAGACGGAATGGATCTCCACCTCCACGGAGCTGTCCCTCCGCAGGGTGCCGGGGGGTATGGGGAAGACCTTGACGGAGTTCCAGATGTTGGACCGGCCGCGGTCGAAATCGCCCTGGACCCCCAGGAGCCGGCCGTCCAGGCTCGCGCGGATCGCGTTGCCCCCCACGTAGGGAAACACGAGGTCGTACCAGACGCCCTCCCGGACGGCGTCCTCCGGAGCCCGAAGACGGAGTTCCATCCGGTAGATCCCCGAGACGTAATCCGGATTCTTCTCGCAGGTAGTGAACCACGATACGGTGGAGACGAATGTACGGCCGTCGGGGGCGCGGACGTTCAGGGCGGGTTCGAATTCCAGGGCGCGCTCCGGAATTCTGTAAACAAGCACCAGGCTCCAAAAAAAAAGAACGGTGGCCGCAAGGAGGATGGCTCCGACGATCCAGAACTTTCTTGACATCGAACACCCTTTGTACCACGGAGACGGACAAGGCGCAACATCTTCCCGGGTCTGGAGTTCCCGCCTGCACGCCGGCTCTTTCCGCCCGGCTTTTCCTGCCG
>CAYTYG010000153.1:4391-7531 GCA_964441515.1 uncultured Treponema sp. | reverse complement strand
ATCCTGTCGACTTTATAAATAGGAGTTCCTATGGCTGAGTATTTCGCGCACGAGTCCGCGTATGTGGACGACGGGGCTGTGATTGGAGAGGGCACCAAGATCTGGCACTTCACGCACGTGATGTCCGGCGCCCGGATCGGGAAGGAATGCTCCCTGGGGCAGAACGTCAACGTGGGGAGCAAGTCCGTCCTGGGGGACCGCGTCAAGGTGCAGAACAACGTCTCCATCTACGACGACGTGGTGATCGAGGACGACGTATTCTGCGGACCTTCCTGCGTGTTCACGAACGTGATCAACCCCCGGGCCTTCGTGGAGCGGAAGCACGAGTATCTACGAACTCTCGTGAAGCGCGGCGCCTCCATCGGGGCCAACGCCACGATCGTATGCGGGGTAACCCTGGGGGAGTACTGCTTCGTGGGCGCCGGAAGCGTCGTGACCCGGGACGTCCCGTCCCACGCCATGGTCTACGGAAGCCCGGCCCGGCCGCGAGGATGGATGTGCGTATGCGGCGTCAAGCTGGGCGAGGACTTGGTTTGTCCCGGGTGCGGGAAGAAGTACGGGAAGTCCGGGGAGGGAGTGGAATGCCTAGGTTGACCCTTTCTATCCCGGCGCTTTTACCGGGGTATTACAAACTATGCTCCTAGTCAAAATGATGGGAGGCTTGGGGAACCAGCTTTTCCAGTACTCTTTCGCCCGTTACCTGGAGGGACTCCTGGGGGAGCCTGCCTGGCTGGATATCCTCTTTTTCCTTACCCACAAGGACCGCCGGCCGGGCCTTTCCCGCTTGGGCGTACGGTTCCGGAAATCCCTGGGGGCCCGCTACGCCTGGTATCGTTTGAACTCCAGAAGGTTTATCCGGTGGGAGGAGCGCGGTTTCGATCCCGTGGCGTGCCGGGCCTCGCGCGGCCGGGACATGTTCTTCTGGGGCTACTGGCAGAAGGCCGAGTACGCCCGGGCGGGGCGGGAGGGCCTCCTCCGGGGCTTTTCTCTCTTCCCGAAGCGACCCGCGGTACGGGCGCTGGCGAAGGAGATCCTGGACTGCGATTCCCTCTCCATCCACGTTCGCCGCGGGGACTACCGCGGCATTCCCAGGTTCGCCCTCCTATCGAAGGATTACTACCGGAAGGCCCTTAAAGCTACGGACGCCGGGAACGCCACCCGGTGGTACGTGTTCAGCGACGAGAAGGATCTCGAGCCGGGGCTGATCCCGTCCGGCAAGGAAATCGTACGGATGGCGGAGTACGGCCTTGAGGACTACGAGGAATTCTACCTCATGAGCCTGTGCCGGAGGAATGTGGCCGCCAACAGCACCTTCAGCTGGTGGGCTTCCTTCCTGAACGAGCGGGAGGGGCGGCGCATCGTCCTTCCCCGGGGATGGATGACGGACCCGGAGGGGTTCGACATCCAGAACCTGGCGTTCGAGGACGCGGAATTGGTTTGATGGAGGCCTTGGAATGAAAAAAGCTCTGATCACCGGGATAACCGGACAGGACGGCGCCTACCTCGCGGAGCTTCTGCTGGGGAAGGGCTACGAGGTGCACGGCGTGAAGCGCCGGTCCTCCAGCTTCAACACCGAGCGCATCGACCGCCTGTACCAAGATCCCCACGAGAAGGGAGTTCGGCTTCGCCTGCATTACGGGGACCTTACGGACGCCCCGAACCTCATCCGCATACTCCAGGAAGTCCGGCCCGACGAGATCTACAACCTGGGTGCCCAAAGCCACGTGCAGGTATCCTTCGAGGTGCCCGAGTACACCGCGGACGCGGACGGCCTGGGAACCTTACGTCTCCTGGAGGCTGTACGGATCCTGGGCATGGAAAAGACGGTCCGTTTTTACCAGGCATCCACGAGCGAGCTTTTCGGGAAGGTCCGGGAGATTCCCCAAAGGGAGACGACGCCCTTCTATCCCCGGTCTCCCTACGCCTGCGCCAAGCTCTACGCCTATTGGATCGTGGTGAATTACCGCGAGAGCTACGGGATGTACGCCTGCAACGGCATCCTCTTCAACCACGAGAGTCCGATACGCGGTGAGACCTTCGTGACCCGGAAGGTCACCCGGGCTGCCGCCCGGATCAAGCACGGCCTCCAGGAGAAGCTCTATATCGGGAACATGGACGCCAAGCGGGACTGGGGCTACGCGGGGGATTACGTGGAGCTGATGTGGCTCATGCTGCAGCAGCCGGAACCCGACGACTACGTGATGGCAACGGGAGTCACCACCACGGTCCGCGAGTTCGTAGCCATGGCCTTCGCCCGGGCGGGATTCAAGCTTCGCTGGGAGGGAAAGGGTGTGGAGGAGAAGGGCGTCGATTCCGAGACCGGAAGGGTTCTCGTCGAGATCGACCCGCGCTATTTCCGGCCCGCCGAGGTGGATCTTCTTCTCGGGGATCCTTCCAAGGCGAAGGCCAAGCTGGGTTGGGAGCCCAAGGTGCGTCTTTCCGAGCTTGTGGAGATGATGGTGGACGCCGACCTTAAGCGGGCCGAGGAGGAAAGATATCTCCAGAGCGGCGGTTTCCAGGTCCGGGACCGCCACGAATGAGGCCCGATATGGAGAAGGATGCCAGGATTTTCGTTGCGGGGCATCGCGGCCTCGTGGGAAGCGCCATCGTAAAAAGACTCCGTTCCGGCGGCTATAGGAACATCGTAACGAAGACGCACGTGGAGATCGATCTCGCGAGGCAATCCGACGTGGAGGAATTCTTCGCGCGCGATCGGCCCGAGTTCGTCTTCCTGGCCGCGGCCAAGGTCGGGGGAATAGGCGCCAACTCGACGTACCCCGCGGACTTCATCTATCAGAACCTGTCGATAGCGGTCAACGTGATAGAGGCCGCCCGGAAATACGGTGCGAGGAAGCTCCTCAACCTGGGCTCTTCCTGTATCTACCCCAAGCTCGCCCCCCAGCCCATGAAGGAGGAGCACCTTCTTACGGGGGCGCTGGAACCCACCAACGAGCCCTACGCCATAGCGAAGATCGCCGCCATAAAGCTCTGCGCCGCCTACAACCGGCAGCATGGGACGAACTTCCTGTCCCTCATGCCCACCAACCTCTACGGGCCGGGAGACAACTACGACCTGGACGGAAGCCACGTGCTTCCGGCGTTGATCCGGAGGTTCCACGAGGCGAAGGCGTCGGGACGGG